>NZ_JATABF010000030.1:0-72286 GCF_036533715.1 Vibrio sp. M260121
TGGAAAGATACCAAGAGGACGGGCAGAGCTTCAATAAAGGCACTTTGGGAAGGATGGTTTAAACTGCAAACCATCCTTGAAGGCTACGAGCTCGCAATGTCTCTTGATCACTAGACTTGTGATCAAGAGACAGGATATGGGAGGCTTTAAAATGTAATCGTCTTTTCTTACGCTTTTTCTACCGCTACTTCTTCTGCCGCTTTCTTTGGTAGAGAGAAGTGCAATAGCGCATAACCGAGCACTGCTGCCGTAGTTGAGCCCATCAAGATACCTAGTCGAGCATAAGTATCGAACTCAGGACTTACGTTACCGAATGCCAGTGATGAGATGAAGATCGACATCGTAAAGCCGATACCACACAGCACTGATACAGCGAAGATATGCATGAAGTTCACGCCTTCTGGCAACTTAGCAATACCCATTTTCACAGCAGCCCAGCAGAATGTGAAGATACCAAGTGGCTTACCAACCAACAGACCCAGTGCAATACCCAGAGGCAGCATAGAAGTCAGACCGGACATCGATACGCCTTCTAGTGAGATACCAGCGTTTGCAAAAGCAAACAGAGGCAAGATACCGAATGCTACGTATGGATGCAGTGCGTGCTCCATGTGTTTCAGTGGAGAGTGCTCGCCCTTCTTACCTTTAAGTGGGATAGCAAAACCGATTACTACACCTGCTAGTGTTGCGTGCACACCAGATTTCAGTACGGCAAACCAAAGGATCGCACCAACTATCATATACGGAGTTAACTTGGTGACGTTTTTCGCGTTCAGCATAAAGAGCACGCCCGTCATGATAAAGCCAACCACCAATGCCATTGTCGATAGATCGCCTGTGTAGAACAACGCGATGATAACAACAACACCAAGGTCATCGATAATAGCCAATGCCAGTAGGAAAACCTTCAGGCTAATTGGCACACGCTTACCAAGAAGCGCCATGATACCTAGAGCGAAGGCAATGTCTGTTGCAGCTGGGATTGCCCAACCAGAAATCGCCTCTGGGTCTCCGGCGTTAAATGCAACATAAACAAGTGCCGGAGCCAACATACCGCCTACCGCTGCAATAGCAGGGAAGATTGCGGTTTCTTTCGATTTTAGTGCGCCTTCAAGTAGCTCGCGCTTTACTTCAAGACCGATTAGTAGGAAGAACACAGCCATCAGGCCATCGTTGATCCAGTGAGAAACTGACATACCAAATACATAAGTATGCAGCATAGCTTGATAAGTTTCGCCAAGTGGGGTGTTAGCAATGGTCATCGCAATTGCCGCAGCAATTACCAGAAGAATACCACCAGCGGATTCCATTTTGAAAAAGTCACGAATGACATCGTTCATGATTTCGCCCTTATATTTATTATCTTAATAAACGATTAACAAAGAATGATGAGAGTGTATAGCTGCTGAAAATTTTAGAATAATCGCTTGTTTAGAGTTTAAACTTCGATTTTTCCGATGTTTCATTTACGAAACATCGTATTTTTCAACAAGAACATAATTATTTACAAGATCTGCCTATCTCCTTATAAGCTCAATCTATTAACATAGACTACTATTAAGTTAGTATAATATCTGAAGAATTTTCGTGATTAACGTGCGGTTTTGCGTCGAAAACTGCGTGTTTCATTAACTAATAAGCCACCCTTCTGGATGGCTTTTTTCGTATCCTAGTAACCGGTGAGTTGCATAAATCCCCAGGCTTCATTGGACCCCGAAGCGAGGATCGGGCCTTCCCAATACGGAATCACAAATGGCAGCCACATGTCCGATTTTATGATCCTCGTCGTCAAATTAATCTTCTGCTCGGGAACATTAATGATCCACTGCAGCGGTAAACGTCGTCCATTAGACAAGTTGGTCACCTGTAGTGGCGTCATGGTTAAATCTTTTTCGGTAAGGTTAATCACCTTGCCAGAACGTGTTGATAGTGTGCCAAATAGATGTGGCACCCGACCATTGTGTCGATAGCGGCTTACTGTCAATGCACGGCCATCATCAAGATTAAATACAAACCAATCCCAACCTTGCTGCCCTTCACCAATCAGACCGCTTCCCCACTCTTTCTGCGTCCATCCAGAGCCAGAGACAGGAATTTCATGACCATTTAAGGTCAGTGTACCTTTTACATTAAGGAACGGCGCACTGAGGCTGAAAGAAGCAATGGATTGAAGAGCGTGTTTAACTTGGAAGCCCTGATCACCATTTACTACAAATGGACCATTGGTTGTGGTGTTCAAATCAAGCGCAAACGTGTCGGTCGCGACGTCTAGGTTACCCGGAAATGGAGTAGAGCCCAACGCTCGCCAATTCCAGTTATCAATCCACAAACGGAACGGACGATTGGTCATCCCAGCTTGGCCAATACCACCACGGGCGACGCGCTGCTCTTTCCATACGTGAGAGCCATTACTAATCACAATGTGGGCAATAAATAAGTGTGGGTTCTGCCAACCTCGAGTATCACGTTCGTCTGTCGCTACGCGGAAATAGCTCCATTGAATGTTGTACACTTTGCCGTGCTTGTCCTGAACCTTAGCAAAGTAGTTCCACCACTCATGCTGGTAATCTGGGTGAAAACGGAAATCATCGGGTAGCGATACATGCTCATCAGGTAGGACTGGTTCGAAAACCGTCTTACTTTCACGTTTGAGTACATCGCTGATCTCACCTTGCTCAGTTGCGGTCGCTTCCGCCCAAAGTGTCAAATACAATGCTACGCCAGTCATCGTGATTGCAACGATACACAACAATACCGAGAGAGATAATCGCTTTTTGGGTTTCATGTTTTTCACTACAGCGCATCCCTCAATGACTTCATTGGCGTGCTCTTAATCATTCTAATCACTGGTAGCGCACCAGCGATCATAATGGCCAGCATTGCCCAAGCGATAGTTTGAGCGTACTCCCAAGGAATGGTTTGCAGCTCCAGCGACCAACCGAATGATTGCTTAATAATGATATCAACGATCAGATGTGCCAGTGCTAAACCCAGTGGTACAGCAATAATGGCGGAGATCATACCGAAGGCAAACAACTGAAGGCCTCCTAACATCACCAATTCTTTACCGGAAACGCCCATACAACGTAGCAATGAGAAATGTCGTTGACGAGAAAACTCGCCCGCTAGCGTTGCGAAGAACAATCCAAATACGGCGATAATCAAAGTGATGTTACCTAGCGTTCCCGCAATAGCAAAAGTATGATCAAACACGCGCATGGCTTGGTTATAGATATTGTTGTTGTCGAACACTCGGTCCTGAGGCAAACGGAACACGTTTTCTAGACGACGCTTCAAGCCCTCTCCGTTAACGTTGTCCTTCACCAAAACGCCAAGCCCTACATTACCTGAGCCTGCAAACGCGTACAGCCAATTACGATGCGACATCATAACTTGGTTGTACGGGTTACCGTAGTCGTAATACACACCAACGACTTGCCACCCTCCACCTAATGGAGGCTGAAGATCAATATAGTCACCCGGGCGAATATCGAGCTTCAAAGCCATGGATTCGCTCACCATTAAGCTCTTCGAATGATGCAAGTGATACCAATAGTTCGGCACACCAAGCTTCACAGTAAGAGAGCCCAACTCTCCTTCTGAAGAACCCGTGCTCACCACTTGTAATGCACCGCGCTCAGTAGGGACATCTTTTTCCCAACGCCACCAAACAGCATCCACTTCGGGTTGCTCTTTTAACCAAGCACTCATGCGTGCTGCTGAGTTATTAGTTGGGTAAATATAGATATCAGCCGCAAGGCGTTGGCTCAGCCACTTATCCGTTGTATCACGGAAGCTGCCCACCATGGTTTCCACACCAATGTTCGCAGCCAATGCGAGCATAAATGCCATGGTTGCTACACCACGATAACTCATACTTGCTGCAGCATCGGCAAAGAACCAACGTACACGAACCCAACGTAGTGAGTAAGAGAAGCTTTGGAACATATGCCACATCAAAAACGGCATAAACAACGCCACACTGATCAGCATGAGTGCGATAATCGCAAATCCCGACTCTTGAGTTTTTGGCGCTTGATAGACGGCAACTGCAGCTACACAGAACGCACACGCCGCGAAAGCCTGCCAAGAGAACTCTCGCCCAGCAAAACGCATCAGAGACAACCGAGAAGAAAGTCGAATCGGTTGTGACTTTAACAAGCGAATCAGCGGCCACAGACACGAAATCAAAGCGCCCATCGCTGACATTGCCAAACTGTACAGGCTCGACTTCCATGACCAGCCAATCGTCAAACCGACGTTTGCGTCATAAAGATCGCTCAAGCTTGAAGAGACAGCAGGGATAAGCTCATTTGCCAAAATAAGACCAAAGAAGTTACCACACGCCCAAGCAACAAGAACAAGGATGGTCAGTTCAAGCATGAGCGCTTGCGCCAATTGCATGCCATTCACCCCCGTTTGACGGAGGATACCAACCAAGCGCTGACGTTGAATAAAAGACAACGACATTGCTTGATAGAAGATGAATAAGCCAACTAAGAACGACAACATACCCATCGCCGTTAAGTTCATATGGAATGCTTTTGTCAGTGACTCTAATTCGGAGCGGCTGTTACGCACCAGTGTCATACCGTTTGGCAGCATATTTTTTAGTGCCAACATTTTCTCTTCGGACATTTCACCACAAGCAATAGCGGACAAACCGGAGCTGCGCTTAAGCATACGAAGAAGAGAAATATCGGTAACGAGGCGAGTGCCAGAGAGTAAGTTGTCCGTATCGACTTTTAGCGGTCCAAGTCGACTGCCATCATTGAGCTCAATAAAGTCGCCATCATTCCATTGCATGTGCGCAGCCAGATCTTGGCTAGCAAGGATAGGATACGGAGGCTTCATTAAAGACAACATAGGAAGGTCTTTAAGTGATTTACCTTGGTGAAGCGGCAACAGCGCTACAGGATCAACGCCTACTAGCATCAGGCTTAAGTCGGCTTTCGTATCGAGATGAAGAATATCAAAAGGCGCACATTGGTTGAAACCAGCGCGACGCAATTGAATATAAAAGCCCTGAGGAATTTTGTTAGCAGAATGCTTAGTACGAATACGGTAAGGCAAAGGGTTTGAAAAAAGTTTCTCACCAGTTTCGTAGCTCTGTTTTGCGTGTTGGTTAATCGATGTCACACCAACAAGGAGTGATACACCTAAGGTTAAACCAAGCCAAACAAGAATAATTTGAAGTGGATAGCGACGGTAATGACCGAGTAGTGCCTTAACTACGGGCCATAACATGCAGCTGTCCTCCTTGAAGACGAATTCTACCTTCCATGTGCTCTGCAACTTTCTCACTGTGCGTAACCAAGAGCAGCGTACACTCTAATTGACGTGCTAGGCTGGTTAGTAGACGCATTACCGCTTCAGCATTACGCTCATCCAAGCTACCTGTCGGCTCATCGGCAAGCAGGATTTTCGGCTCCATATACAAAGCACGAGCAATCGCAGCACGTTGTTGCTGACCACCAGACACTTCTTCAGGGTAACGACCTAAAAGCGGCATAAGATCGAGAGCAGAAAGAATTTGACGCCACAAGCCTTTATCTTCTGGTAAGCCTTTTAATTGACGGCAGAAACGGATGTTGTCAGCGATATTCAAGGTAGGAAGCAGGTTGAACTGCTGGAAGATATTACCAATGTTGTTGCGGCGGTAGAGTGTTCTAAGATGTTCAGGTGCGCTGTGCATTGCAAAGCTAGGGTATTGGATCTCGCCCGAATCGGCAGTATCAAGACCTGCGATAAGGTTAAGGAGCGTACTTTTCCCCGATCCACTTTCACCCATTAATGCGACTTGTTCACCTTGTTGTAATGTTAATTCTGCCCCTTGTAGTACAGGATGAAACTCTCCCCCGTCTACATAGCCTTTACATAGGTCTGACAGTTTTAACATTGATTTTGCCGCTCAAATGGTGTTTAAAAATTGGAATCAGAATCTACACTAAAATGCTGTTGGTAGGAAGTATTTTGAATAGTTGATCACACTATCAGGGTACAAATGCAACTTGTCTCGAGACACCACTCAAGCTTCGATCAAATTTTTCATCCATTTCTTACTCGCCATACGTTGAAAACACGTTCCCCACTTCACCACTTCTTCGGTCAAAAACAGGAGATAAACCCATTGCGGCTCAAAACCAAGGTAGATTGCACCAAAGGCAGCGAGAGGGATACTGATCACCCATTGTGCGATCAAATCCTGATACAAACAGAACTTCACATCCCCACCTGCGCGTAGCACACCAACAATGGCCATCATAGGCACGGAGCGCAGAATCACACCAATAGCCAGAATCACCATAAACTGCTCAGCAAGGTGCCGAGTTTCTGGTGTCAGTGCGCTGAATGCATCGAGAATAAGTTGGTTGGAGAGTAGAAGCAAAATAGCGACAACGATGGCGATGGCTACATTCAGGAACACCGTTGCCCACGCTTGGTAGTAAACCGGACCAAAGTTCTTGGCGCCTAATTGATTGCCCACCAATACCGCAGCAGCGTTAGATGAACCAATCATCATAGCAAGAGCAATCGACTCTACCGGCGTCATTACTGACAATGCCGCTAAGCCTTGCACGCCTGCTTGCCCCATAATCGCGTGATAAGCAAACAAGCCACCCGCCCATGCTAGGAAATTAAATGTTGTCGGAAGGGAAAGTTTTAAGAAACGGGTGATTTTATCCAACACTAAGCTGGCACGAATGTCGTCCAAACCAAAAGCAATGATGTGCTTTTTAAACCACAGATAACTGAATAAACAGGTTACTTCAATAGCACCACTGATGACGGTTGCAATGGCAGCCCCTTTAATACCCATAGCAGGAAAGCCGAATTGGCCAAAAATAAGCACCCAGTTAAGGAAGATATTAGACAGAATGCCGATTCCGCTAAAAAACGTACTTAGACCCGGTTGATGCATAGCACGCAGACCCACAGCCATACTTGCGACACAGGCAACAGCAAACATGCTAACCGATGAAATAACGAGATAATCAGCACCAAGGCGAATCACCTCTTCCGAATCCGTCGTTAGGCGCATAATTGGCTCAGGAAAAAGTACGAACAACACGACAGTGAAAGCAGCGAACACCATGGAGATCATCCAAGTCAATGACGTGCTTTGGCGAACACCGACTTTATCGCCCGCTCCCCAATATTGTGCCGTTAGCAGCGCACCACCCGTTGTCACACCGAGGAGCATAATCGTGGTTACAAAGGTCGCTCTTGCAGCAACGCCGACCGCTGCAATTTCCGCTTCACCCAACTGGCCTAGCATCAAAACGTCCACCAAGCTTCGACTAGAGAACATCATGCTCTGCAAAGTAATAGGTAATGCGATGGCAAACAGTCGACGTAAAAACGACTTATCAGCATGAGTAATCAATTGTGAAAAAAAAGTCATGCACGCTCCGACGACAACTTATTGATAGAACGAGAAAAGTGTCTCATGATTATACCCAGTGGTGACTAATCCACCAGCAATAAAAAGGACTCAGAATGAAAAAGGTGTTGGTACTTGGGGCTTCCGGATACATTGGCTCACAGCTTCTTCCACAACTGCTCGACAAAGGTTACATTGTCACAGCAGCAGCGCGTCATATTGACTATTTAGAATCCCGAACTCAACCACACCAGAATCTCACTCTCACTTATTTAGACCTCGCAGATGCAGAAGCGACACTCGAAGTCGTAAATGATTTTGATTTGGTGTTCTTCCTTGTGCACGGTATGGCACAAGGTCACGACTTTGTTGAATACGAGTTAAACCTCGCAGAGAACTTCAAAAATGCGCTTGAGAAAAGTCGCGTAGAACACGTGATCTACTTGAGTGCAATTCAGCCCCAAACCGGCAACTCTCAACACTTAGCGGCACGCAAAGCGACGGGGAAGATCATTCGTCAAGCTGGCGTTCCTGTTACCGAGCTTCGTGCAGGCGTGATTATTGGGCCAGGATCTGCGGCATTCGAGATCATGCGTGACTTCGTCTATAACCTGCCAATTCTGATAGCACCTAAGTGGGTCGATTCCAAAGCCAACCCAATCGCCCTACCCAACCTCAATCACTACTTGCTTAAACTGGCAGAAACTAAACCGACAGAAAGTGAGATCTATGAAGTTGGTGGGCTGGACACATTAAGTTATCGCGAGCAATTTGAAGTCATTTGTAAAATCACGAAAAAACCTTACCGACTTTGGTCAACCCCACTGCTGACACCTAAAATGGCATCGTATTGGTTAGCCATTGTGACATCAGTTCCTGCAAGTATTGGTAAAGCGCTGCTTGCTGGTTTGGAGCACGATTACATTGCCGATACCAGAGCCATTCACGAACGATTTCCACAAGAGCTAATCAGCTATGAGCAGTCCGTAGCGGACACCATCGCTACGGAAGGAACTTTTGTGCGCAGTAATGTATGGGGGTTTGAACCAGCAGCACTCAAACGTTGGCAACCGGGCTACGGCTATTACCCAAAACAGGCAGGAGCAAGCATTAAGACAAAAGCTTCTGCAGAATCACTTTGGAAGGTCGCACAAAAGATCGGGAGCCCCGAAAAAGGCTATTACTTTGCCAACATCCTTTGGCGCACCCGAGAGTGGCTTGATATCTTCTTTGGTGGAGGTAAACCCATTCGAGTTTCACCACCAGGGCCAGAGCTCAAGGTGGGTGATTTCATTGATTCATGGAAGGTGATTCGCTGCGAAGAGAACCAGTTCCTCTCACTGTTTTTCGGTATGAAAGGGCCGGGACTTGGTCGTTTAGAAATTACAATCAAAGACGATGGCGAAGAGCGCGAGTTTGATATCACCGCATGGTGGCACCCGCAGGGCTTCCCCGGTTTGCTTTATTGGTTTGCGATGATGCCAGCACACCTATTTATCTTTAAAGGAATGGTGAAAGCCATCGCCAAAGAAGCAGAAGTGCTAGGAAGCCAAAGCAAAGTCCAACCTGACGGTTAAGTCAATAATCGGCGGATATTTTCTAGATGAGCGAGTATTTCTTGCTTGTCATAAAGCGTGTCCGCCTTTGCTGATGTGCTTTGTCGTTCAACCAAGCTGATTGGCAATACTTCTGACACAACGCCTTGCCCTTTTTCCATCTGACTCAGTACTAACTTGACCGCCCTACGTCCAAGTTCATTGAAATCTTGCTTAATCGTTGTCAGAGGGGGTGAGAAAAACTGGCTGTCTTGAATGCCATCGAACCCAACCACAGAGACGGTTTTAGGTACATTAATACCCGCCTCCGAAAGCGCGCATAACACGCCAAGCGCCATCTGATCATTCGCCACCAATACAGCATCAAAAGGCACACCTTTTAACACGGCGTCTTTAATAGCGTTGTAGCCACTGGCTGCTTGCCAATCTCCCTCATAGTATGCCGCTTGCACCAATTCATGTTGCTGAATCTGTGATTGCCATTCTTGGTAACGAATCTGAGAAGCCGTAGATGCCTTGGGGCCAGAAATACACACGAAGGATTCGCGCTTATGTTCGATCAAATGAGAGATCGCCAAATTTGCCCCAGATTTATGATCACAACTGAGAGAATTGACGGGCGTCCCCTCGGGTACATCAATAAAAACCAGCGTGAGCTGACTGAACTGCTCCACAAGGTTTTCTGCCATCTCTCTGGTTACCGGGGCGTTGATGATAATGGCATCAACTTGCTGGGCAATGAGCTCTCGGATTGCACTACGGAATTCCTCAACGGAGTTGTCACCTAACACTGCCAGCGCCGTCGCGTAATCCATCTCATGCGCTTGGTTGCGAACACCATTAGCAATAAGAGCCACACCGTGCAGTGAGATATCCAAAGAAACAATACCGATGATCCGCGACTTCGCTCGGCTCAACATTTGTGCCCCTTTGTTCGGCACATAGCCAAGCTTTTTGATTGCGTCGTTGACTCGCTTTCGTGTTTCTTCTGCGACGTTATCCGCGCCGTTGGTTACGCGCGACACGGTTTGCGTCGATACTCCAGCTAACCGTGCAACATCTTTAAACGTAACTGCCACTGCGTTCTCCTATTCTGATTTGCTGTTCACTCTACCAAATTCATTCGAATGTTCTCGTGAACAATGTCGTAAAAAACATGAAAAAATGTTCCCGAAAACAGCAGATCTAGCACACAAAACCACGTTCTAAAACCTGTTCAAAGTCACATTTAAACGGCTATTTAATCGAAATAAAACCAAATAAGCGCATGATTATTTGCAGATTAAATGTTTGCGAAAACAGAGAAACAACATGCAAAAAATTGTTCACTTAAAATCCAAGAATCACAGCATGATCATTAAAGTGGATCGTGTTCCTGAAATCCTTCATTGGGGAGCAAAGATCGCGCAAATCGATCCCGATTTAATGCTCTCAACCGAGCGTCCTATCTCGCAGGCTCGTCTTGATGTCGACGTACCGTTATCACTTTGCCCTGAGCTTGGTAGTGGTCACTTTAATGCGCCTGGGATTGAAGGGCATCGCAATGGCGAAGACTGGGCTCCCGTGTTCACAACCACATCCATAGAGCACTATGACAACAGCGCGACATTTACTCTGCAAGATGACATTGCTGGTCTTGAATTATTGATTGAGCTACAACTCGACTTTAACAGTGATGTGGTACAAAAACGCATCACCGTAACAAACACAACTGCCGGTGAGTATTGCTTGGGTAAGCTCTCCTCTACTCTGCCACTTCCTAACCATGCAAACGAGCTGATGACGTTCCACGGACGCTGGTGTCATGAGTTTCAAACTCAGCGTTTGAGCTTTGAGCATGGTGGCTTTATGCAAGAAAACCGCCGCGGTCGCACCTCTCACGAAAACTTCCCAGGTTTGTTCACGGGCACCAATGGCTTTAGTGAGCAATTGGGGCAAGTTTGGGGCTTCCACCTTGGTTGGAGTGGTAACCATCAACTGCGTGCCGATGTTCGTAGTGACGGTCGCCGTTTTGTTCAAGCAGGTGAACTACTGCTGTCTGGTGAAAAGCGCCTACAAAGCGGTGAAACCTACCAATCACCATGGCTTTACGCGACATACAGTAACTCGGGTTTGAATGGAATATCAGAGCGATTCCACGAGTTCGTTCGTGCCAATATTATTCAATTTCCAAACAACAAGCCTCGTCCTGTTCATTTAAACACGTGGGAAGGCATCTACTTCGATCATAAACCTGAATACATCATGCAGATGGCAACTGAAGCTGCTGAGATGGGTGTCGAGCGCTTCATCATTGATGATGGTTGGTTCATAGGTCGTGATGGCGAACGCGCTGCACTCGGTGACTGGTACTTGGATGAAACAAAGTACCCAAATGGTCTTGAGCCTGTCATCGAGCACGTAAACAACAAAGGCATGGAGTTTGGTCTTTGGGTAGAGCCAGAGATGGTCAACCAAGACTCAAACCTCTATCGACAACACCCAGATTGGGTATTGGGTCTACAAGGCTACCACCAGCCTTCTGGTCGTTGGCAATACGTGTTGGATTTGCAAAACCAAGATTGCTTCAACTACCTGTTTGAGCGTTTGAACGACTTACTGACTCGCTACAACATCGGCTATCTGAAATGGGACATGAACCGTGAATTGGTTCAACCGGGGCACCAAGGTAAACCTGCTGTGCATGGTCAAACTAAAGCGCTTTACCGCTTGCTGGACGAGCTTCAAGCAGCGCACCCTGCGGTTGAAATTGAGTCTTGCTCTTCGGGTGGTGGTCGTATTGATTTTGAAATCCTTAAACGCACTCACCGTTTCTGGGCTTCTGATTGTAACGATGCGCTGGAACGTCAAGCGATTCAACGTGGTATGAGCTACTTCTTCCCACCTGAAGTCATGGGTGCTCACATTGGTCCAGCAGAGTGTCACTCAACCAATCGTCGCCATGCGATCAACATGCGTGGCGTGACGGCGTTAAGTGGTCACATGGGTGTGGAGCTCGATCCAGTAAAAGAAAGCGCGGAAGAAAAACAAGCGTTTGCTCATTACATTCAATTGCACAAACAGTATCGCGATTTGCTTCATTCAGGACGTACTTTCCGCATCGATCCTGCCGATCAAAACCAGAACATCTATGGCGTTGAGAACGGACAAGAAATGCTGATTACGGTGTGTCAGCTGGCAATGCCAAATCATGCGCTGCCATCTCCACTTCGCGTTAGCTGTGCGGATGAAAACGCCCGTTACGAAGTCAAGATTGTTGAAATGCCAAAAACCAGCTTCCAGTTGATGAAGCAACGTCCGCAATGGCTAGACAAAACCCTGACGTTAAGTGGCGATAACTTAAAGGAAATTGGGTTGACGCTTCCGATTCTCGACCCTGAATCGGCACTGATTGTACACCTTAAGAAAATTTAAACCTCTATCTGTGCCCTCTAGCGACCGGGTTTCAACTTCGCGTTGTTCCTGATAAAACACTCCTATACGCGCTAGAGGGACACCCTACAACTAACAAGCAAAACTTAATTGCTTAACTTGTTAAGGAAACAAAATGTCTATTACAGTATTACTTTCGTTCTTGCTGTTTACAGGCTTTGTTGTGGTGTTCACTTACAGCAAAGTTAAAAACGATAAAAACACCTCTCAAGATGGCTTCTTCCTTGGTGGACGAAGCTTAACAGGCAGTCTGATTGCCAGCTCCTTGATTCTGACCAACCTGAGTGCCACCAGCTTTGTTGGCATGAGTGCACAATCCTACACCCACAACATGAGTGTGATGGGTTGGGAAGTGGCCTCTGGCGTCACACTGGTTATCATTGCGCTGCTGCTTGTCCCTCGCTACCTCAAGCAAGGTATCACCACCATTCCTGACTTCTTAGAAAGCCGTTACGACATGTCGGTGAAGAAGTTCGTTACCCTGTTGTTCTTGTGCCAATACGTCATCAACATTCTACCTACCACTCTTTACGCTGGCGCAGTGGTACTGGGCGAAATCTTTGATGTGCAAGGTTTATTGGGTATTTCTGAGTTCAGCTCTATCGCCCTTATTTCTGCCACTATTGGTTTGCTGGGTTTCTTTTACGCGATTTACGGCGGTCTAAAAGCCGTGGTAATTGCAGACACGATCAATGGCGTAGGCTTGATCACTGGCGGTTTGATGATCCCTGTATTTGGTCTGATGGCATTAGGCGGCGGTAACTTTATGGAAGGTTTAGACGTATTGCTGACTGCCGCCCCAGAAAAGCTGCAATCCGTAGGTAAAGAAACCGATCCACTGCCGTTCTCTACCCTGTTCACAGGTCTATTGTTGGTGAACTTGTACTACTGGGGTACTGACCAATCTATTATCCAACGTGCACTTGGCGCGAAGAACCTGAAAGAAGGTCAGAAAGGTGTGATTCTCGCGGGTGCGATTAAAGTTATCTCTCCACTTTTCCTAATCATTCCGGGCATCATTGCTTTCCATATGTTTGGCGCAGATGCAGGCAACCCAGACACGATGTACACACGCTTGGTGAACGAGGTATTGCCTAAGCCGCTTGTTGGTTTCTTTGTTGCGGTCATGTTTGGCGCTATCTTAAGTACCTTTAACGGCGTATTGAACAGCTCAACAACCTTGTTTGCTTTGAATGTTTACAAACCATTATTTGGCAAAGACAAATCGGATGAGGAGTTGGTCGGTAAAGGTCGTATCTTCGGTGTTATCATTGCGATCATTTCGGTCTGTATTGCCCCTTTCATCATGTACGCACCAGAAGGCTTGTTCCAATACCTACAAATGGTTGCGGGCTTCTTTAGTGTGCCTATCTTCACCATCGTGTTTGTGGGTTACATTTCAAAACGTGTTCCTGCTATTGCCGCTAAAGTTGCTTTGGTCGTATTTGTTAGCTCTTACGCTGCGATGCAATTGGTCTTTGGTACACCAATCCACTTCCTACACCAATTGGCGATTCTATTCGTCGTGTGTACTGCTCTGATGTTTGCGATTGGTCACTTCATGCCACGTGAAACAGACTACGTAATGCCTGTAAATGAGAATATCGATGTGACGCCGTGGTCATTCCGCTTTGAAGCATCAGCGGTCATCATCTACATGGTATTGGGCGCTTACGTAATGTTCTCAGACTTCGGTTTTGTCTCAAGCGATCCGACTATCATGCAAGTGTACGGGTTCTGTGGTCTGGTCTTGATGTTCGGTGTGGTTTCTAACTACTTCATCAAGCGTAGAAAGCATAAGCAAGTGACTAAACTGAATGACATGTACATGCCATAAATAAGATCGATAAGTCACGGATATAAAAAATCGGAGCACAGGCTCCGATTTTTTATGATGCGATAGATGAATTAGTCTGCTTTAAATGACAGTGGAATCTCTGCCAATTGATTGCCTTCGTTCGCAGGGAAGATAAGGTACTCACCGTGGTATTTCACCATCGATTTGTAGTCGGTTACTTTGTGAACCATGTAGCCTGCTTGCGATGCTTTCTCAACAAACTCCGCATGGTTACCACGAACAAACCAACTCATCGGTTTTACCAGTCGCTCACCATCAAAACAGCTTTCACATTGGTCTGCACACAATGCCAATGAGTTCTGCCCTTCAGTAAAGATTTGTACTTTACCGCAACCGACTAGTTGCTCAGATGTAGACACTTCCCAGCCAGCCTGTTCCATAAGATCCAAGAACGCTTCAATGTCAGAGTCTTTGATAACTTTAGGCTCTTCACCTTCTGGGAAAAACTGCGCGTAAAAGCCAGAGATACGTTTGAAGATGAATAGCAAACCGGCATCGTTACCTTTTGAACGACCAGCTTTCTGCCAACGTGTTAGGTCATCACCCACTGTGCGCCCAAAGCGTTGTGATTTCAGCGCCTTTGTGACCCAACGTACCAAGTAGTGGTTGTTAGCAACTGGCGCATTGGCCAATTTGCCTGAGCGATGCTCTTGGTCTAAATCTGCCAAAGCAGCGTTAACTAAATTTTGAATTTCTTTGGTGTAATTAGACATTACGCCTTTCTTCCTAAAGTCCAATAAAACAGTGCAGACAGCACTGAACAAGCAAACATAACAACGATCATCGGCCACGCAACGCCACCGGGCATTGCTGCAACAAGCGCACCAATCAATGAACCTGTGCCAAAGCGCAGAGTACCAGCAAGTGAAGATGCAGTGCCTGCCATCGTTGGGTAGCCACTTAACAGCAGCGCCATCGAGTTACTACCAATCGTAGACAAGGTTCCAATAAACAGCACTACAAATGGCACGATGCCCCACAAACCAAGATCAAGCATCCAGCCGACAAACAGGCCAATACCCGCAATCAACTGCACGGTTAGTCCGAAACGTAGCATGAAGTGCGAACCGACCTTTTTCACCATGCGACCATTTAGACTGGTCATGATGATCATCGCTACGATGTTCAAACCAAATAGGTAACCAAATTGGTCAGGTCGAACACCATATAAATCAATATAAACAAACGAACCCGCAGTCAGGAATGCAAACATACCTGAGAACGAGAACGCACCTGAAAGCATTAAGCCCAATGCCTCAGGGTTAGAACACAGGCGCGCATAGTTACGAATCGTGGTTCTGAATCTTAGTGGCTGACGGTTTTCTGGCTTAAGCGTTTCTGGGATCATCCACAGAACAAGCAAAATCACTACAACAGCGAAGATAGCGAGTACCCAGAAGATCGAACGCCAGCCGAACCAAATCGCTAGATGGCCACCAATCATCGGCGCTACCAAAGGCGCAATCGTAATCACCAAGGTCACGAACGACATAGCACGCGCGAAATCTTCACGGTCAAACATGTCTCGTACAACCGCTTGGATAATCACAGCCGCTGCCGCACCAGCAAAACCTTGCGCCGTACGCACATAAGTTAGCGCATCGATACCGTTAGTGGTCGCACTGACTACCGCTGCCAAACCAAAAAAGAGCACACCTAAAATGAGTACAGGTCGGCGACCATAGCTATCCGCTAACGGACCATGAATCAACTGACCTATTGCAAAACCTGCCGTATAAGCCGTTAACGTAATCTGTACCGCACCTGGGGTTACACCAAGATCTTTCGCGATGGTTGGCATAGCTGGTAGGTACATATCGATAGCAAGTGGCGTCAACGCACCAATTGCACCGAGTACAAGAAACAATAAAAAACTGATTTGTGACTGGGGAGCACTTTGGGCTTTTTCTGTCATTGCCTTACCTCTTGTTGTGTCCTCCCATCAACATTCCACATTGATTGAGATAGATGATTGACGCTTCTCTCACCCTGAATCCGTAACCGTCACGAATTACAGCGCATAGTCTCCTTACTATTGAGAAGATCATAAAAGACGAAAGTATACCAAGATGGTCTTGACTAACTCGACGCTAAAAACTGCATGATCAGTATGCAGAACGACAAAGTAACCGAGCTAAAACGAAGAGGCGGTAATATGAACACCGTCTGTACTTATCGTCAGTAAGGACCAACAAGAGAAAAGGATTTCTCAGACTAAATACAGTTCTGCCTGCGTTTACGAGCGGCGAATAAGCATCTTACTCAGACACTAAGACTTATTTGGTAGGAACCACCATTCTGAGTGATTTCTCATCAAAAGACTAGTTCCTATCAGGAATCAAACAATTTCCCAGAACAGTGATTATTTCCAACCAGATTGAGTTATTTTACAACTGATTCAACTTCTTCTTCTGTTAAGAAGCGGTAATCACCCGGCTCAAGTGCTTCATCCAGCACAATAGAACCAATACGTTCACGGTGAAGATGTTCAACCTTGTTACCAAGCGCAGCAAACATACGTTTCACTTGGTGGTATTTGCCTTCCACAATCGTTAGCAGCACTTCGTTTTCGGCTTCGTTTACGATCTCAAGGTGTGCTGGCAGTGTTGGCTCACGCTCGTTGCGTAGCTCAATACCTTCGGCAAACTTCTCAACGTAATCAGGTTGAATCGCATCCACTAGCCATACGCGGTACGTCTTCTCACATTTGTGTTTTGGTGACGTAATACGGTGCGACCATTGACCATCGTCTGTGATCAGCACAAGACCGGTAGTGTCCACATCCAAACGACCAGCAAAGTGCAAGTTTTCTACCTTTGGCTCATCCAGTAGAACGAATGCCGTTGGGTTGTGCCCATCTTCATGCGAACACACAAAGTCCGCAGGCTTGTACAACATGATGTAACGAGGGCCAGGAGCACCAACTTCGCGCCCTTCCCATTCAACCACACCACCTTCTGGTACTTTGAATGCACCACTCTTTTGTACTTCACCATCAACCGTTATTTCACCACTTTTGATGATCTTCGTTGCCTGCTTGCGAGTCGCACCCAGTCCATCACACAAATATTTATCTAAACGCATGAATACCTCTAATGTTTAAGGTCGGGTATTATAGCGATCCTAATTCGAATAGTTGAGCAATTTCACAGATTTTCATGTACACCCTTCGCCCCTACCAAGCCGACTCTGTAAAAGCGGTGATTCACTATTTTCGTAAACACACCACACCAGCGGTCATTGTACTGCCTACTGGTGCAGGTAAAAGCTTGGTCATTGCAGAGTTAGCAAGGCTTGCAAAAGGTCGAGTACTGGTACTTGCTCACGTAAAAGAGCTGGTGGAACAGAATCACGCCAAGTACGAAGGTTACGGACTAAAAGGCTCAATATTCTCGGCAGGTCTCGGACGTAAAGAGACCGATCAGCAAGTGGTGTTTGCCTCGGTTCAATCCGTGGTGCGCAACCTGGATTCTTTCAAGAACCAGTTTTCTTTACTGGTGATTGACGAATGTCATCGCGTGCCAGACGAGAAAACCAGTAGCTATCAAAAAGTGATCACTCATCTAAGAGAGCTCAATCCCGGCATCAAAGTATTAGGCTTAACCGCCACGCCTTATCGCTTGGGTATGGGATGGATTTATCAGTACCATACCCGTGGACAGGTTCGAACAGAAGAGTCACGCTTTTTCCGTGACTGCATCTTCGAGCTCCCTATTCGTTACTTACTGGATGAAAACTTCTTAACACCTGCTCGTATGATGGACGCCCCCGTCTTATCTTATGACTTCTCGCAGCTAAAGCCAGCCAATACGGGTCGCTACAAAGAAGCCGAAATGGACATGGTGATCGACAAAGCTAAACGTGCGACACCACAGATCGTTGAACAAATCATTCAATACGCCAAAGAACGTAAAGGCGTGATGGTGTTTGCAGCCACGGTTCGTCATGCGCAAGAAATACACGGCCTGTTGCCAGAAGGCGAAACCGCGATAGTGATTGGTGACACGCCGACACCCGAACGCGATGCCATTATTCAATCGTTCAAGAATCGTGAGATAAAGTACTTGGTCAACGTATCCGTTCTGACCACGGGCTTTGATGCACCACATGTAGATTTAATCGCGATTCTTCGCCCTACCGAGTCGGTCAGCTTGTATCAGCAAATTGTTGGTCGTGGGTTGCGTCTCTCGGAAGGCAAATCAGAATGTCTCGTACTGGATTACGCTGGTAACAGCTACGATTTATATCAGCCTGAAGTGGGCGATCCGAAGCCAGATTCCACTAGCGAGATCATCACCATCCCTTGCCCTGCTTGCGGCTTTAATAACAACTTCTGGGGCAAGTTAGACAGCAATGGCTTTTTGCTTGAGCACTTTGGTCGTCGCTGCCAAGGATATTTTGAGGACGATGAGACAGGAGAGCGTGAACACTGCGGTTACCGTTTTAGAGCCAAATACTGCGGTGAGTGCGGTGCTGATAACGATATTGCAGCGCGTATTTGCCATGAGTGCGACGCGACATTGGTTGACCCAGACAAAAAGCTCAAAGAGGCATTGAATCTAAAAGATGCGCTGATCTTTGAATGCACAGAGATGGACTTGTCGGTGTTTAAATCTAGTGATGGCAAGTCACAGTTGAAAGTGACGTATTCTGGTGAAACCTATCAAGGCGAAGGGAACGCATTGGTGCACGAATTCTGGTCACTGAATACCAAGAAACAGAAGCAAACCTTTAAAGACCAGTTTGTTCGTCCCCACCTTGCAGATAAACATCGCCCGTTTGAAGAAGCGTCGCCAACTAAAGTAGTGGCCAACCAGCATCGTTTCCGTCTGCCGCAATTTGTTATTGCCCGAAAATCAGGTCGTTTCTGGAAGCTACGCGATAAGATCTTTGATGACGAACTCAAACAGTAAAAATTCAGGCATCACCCAGCCATAAAACGAAAAACAGCGCCCACTTCGGCGCTGTTTCACTTTAAGAATTAGATTCAAATGTTCTTGTACTGATACATATCTTGATCGGCCAGTTCAATCACATCTATCAATGTATCGTTCTCTGTTGCTTTTGCAACACCTGTAGTAACTCCTACATCGACACCATATTGTTTCAACGGTTTCATTGCAATATTTTCTCGCAAACTTGCAGCTAACTTCTCAGCAGTATCAATTGGGCACAATGGCATAACAACAACAAATTCATCTCCCCCTAAGCGTATTAGCCAATCAGTTTGCCTAAATGTTGACTGCATCATACGAGCAATATGAATTAGAGCCAAGTCACCTACTTTATGTCCATGGGTATCATTGATCTGTTTGAATTTTTTTCCATCGATTAAAATGACTGAGTAATGACCATCTTTAATCGCCACGTTAAAATTATCGTCTTCAAAAACCTTACGATTATAAAGCTTCGTGAGTTCATCTCTCTGTGCGTTATTTATTGCATCGACTAAATGATCACGGTTTTGAATATTGGATAAATAAAGCTTGTGAAAAGTCCATACTAGAAACCATGAGGCAAATAAAATCCAAAGATTGTCAACCATCACCTTCACAAACGGTAATTGGTAGGCAATAACACTATTGTTATCTATTGGTAGGACCAGATCTCCCGAGAAGCTAGATAATGGGTAATTATCGTAATCAATGGCGATATAATAAAAGCCATTTTTGAGCTCAGTTCTCACACTTCGCCCGTTAAGGTACGAATAGTTTACGCGAATATCGACAACGACATCACCAATGATCTCGCCACCTTCATAAACCGGACTTGATATTGTAAACGTATCAATTTGTGAACTACCTTGTTTATAGCTATCAGAGATTACGACTCTATCCGCTAGCTCTGCCTGATGCATATTGAGAGTGCATATACGAGCTAAACCACAACTTATGGGATCAAACGTTGTCTCTGATATATCGTAATTTTCATCCGGCTTTGCAAATATGAGTTTTTTGCCAGTATATGACCGATAGTAAATACTGATATTTGGACGCTCGGTAAATTTATGGTTGTACTCTGAAAGATCCCCCATTACTTTATATGCTACAAGTTCACTTCTTGTAATAGCGGAATCGTTTAATGATAAAATTCGATGAGATGCCTTAAGATCGTCTTCTGACACCGAGGTGTAAGAACTATCATTATGCTTGGCCTCAATCAGCATTCCGGAAAGTATTGCCGAGCTCTTATAAAGCTCGAAGTAATTAGCTATGGAGTCAAAGTCTTTCTCACTTTGTCGCATAGCGAACGTAGACATTACTGCAACGACCATCATATAGATCAAGCAGGAAATAGAAAATGATTTTCGGGATAACTTTAGAAGAAACATTCTTTATTTTTCAACACCTATTTGGGTAGTAACTTTCCTTACACTGCGCCTATTTTGAATAATGTATTCCGTTAATTATTGTTGTGTGCAAGCCGACTAACGGTAGGGCGAAAATATACCTGTATCACAAAAGACGTAATAGGCACCTATAAGCTAGTGAGCGCTCTTTATGCCTAGTCGCCCTCCACGAAAAGCAATTGCTTAGCGAACTGATTTGATACATTGGTCCACACATTCACTTTCCATTCATGTACGAGCCGATATAATTTTGCTAACTCTCCAAAAAAGGCTTTGCTATGTCTACATCCTTCACACCACGCAAGCTGCCTGTGCTGCTAGGTTTAGTACCGCTTTTATTGTCTGCACCAAGCTTTGCGTCTCACCATGATCATCATGATGACAAAGACGGTCATGCCATTGTTCGTGACGTCGAAAAACCAGGAACACGAATCGAGTTCGATGAAGATCAGGATGAAGTCTACCGCGCCGTTCAGAAAGGCTATATTCGCCCTTTCTCTGATATGTATGAAGCAGTGGAGAATGATCTGTATGGGCGTATTATTAAAGTAGAACTTGAAGAAGACGATGATGAGTGGGTATACGAGCTGAAAATCCTGTTCAATGACAGCGTAATCAAAGTGGAGTACGACGCAGCAACACTGGAAATGCTCGAAATCAAAGGCCGTAACTTTAATAAAGCACTCAAGCCACAGTAATCAATCACAAGCACTGCTTACTCATAACCTGATCAATCATAAATAATCACTAAGCATAATAAGAAGAAAGAATATGAAAATACTTGTTGTCGAAGATGAGCCTCGCCTAGGCGAACAGATTTTAGAAACGTTGGAAAACAATGGCTGGGTGCCAGAACTTTCCCAAGATGGCATCGATGCGCTTTACCGCGCTACCTCAGAAGAATGGGATGCTATTGTGCTAGACCTAGGCTTGCCGAAGCTCGATGGTTTGACGGTTCTAAAAGGCATTCGAGACGAAAACATTAATACGCCCGTGGTGATTTTGAGTGCTCGTGACACTCTATCTCAACGTGTTGAAGGTTTGAATGCAGGTGCCGACGACTATCTAACTAAGCCATTTGAAATGGTGGAACTTACTGCACGTCTTCGCGCTCAACTGCGTCGTGCTTCAGGTAACGCATCACCTGTCATGCAGATTGGTGATTTAAGCTTAGATACGCGCTCATCAAAAGTTCTATGGCAAGGCCAAGCTGTCAGCTTAACCGCGCTAGAATACAAAGTGGTGGCGTACTTCATGCACAACCCTGAAAAAGTCATTTCCCGTACCGAGTTGGTCGAACACATCTATAAACAAGATTTCGACCGCGACTCAAACACCATTGAAGTGTTCATTGGTCGTATTCGTAAGAAAATCGCACCGAAAATCATCAAGACCGTTCGTGGCTTGGGGTATCAACTGAATGCCGAATAAAGCAAGGCCTTCCATACATGTACTTAAGCGGCTCAGTATCAAGAGTCGCTTAGTTTTAGCTGCGGTCGTTTGGCTGACCGCAATGATCCTTGCTGCTGGCGTAACAATCCCGACTCAAGTTTATAGCTACATGGTGGACGATACGCGTTCACAGCTTAACGTTTACATGGACGAAATCGCAGCTCAACTTGAAGTCGACAGCAAAGGCAAACTCACACTTCCTACCCAACTTTCCGACCCTAGATTCACTCGCCCTTACAGTGGCCTTTATTGGAGTGCTTCCACCAAAACGAGCTTAGAACGTTCGCGATCGTTGTGGGATAAGAAAATTGAGTACAAAGGATTGGATAAAGACGCCTTTGGCGCACGTGATGAAAAACTTATCACGTTGAAAAAGACCCTTTATCTACCGGATTACGATGGTCCCATTGATGTCATCATTGGCATTGACGAAGATCCAATTGAAGGCACGATTCAGTCTTTAACTGGGCAGCTTTGGATCATTTTAGGATTGCTCTTTGCTGGTGTTCTTGCGGTTATCTTGCTGCAAATCGCCTGGTCATTGAGTCCGCTAACCAAGCTGCAAAGAGAGTTAGCCGAACTGAAATCAGGCAACAAGAAAGGCTTGGAAGAAGAGTACCCAAAAGAAATCTCACCTTTGATTTCTGACCTTAATGCCCTGCTCTTTCACTATCAAGAGCTACTTGAACGTGCACGCAATCATGCAGGAAACTTATCTCACGCGCTGAAAACACCACTTTCGGTTTTAAAAAACGAAGTGCAAAACTTCACGCCTGAAGAACAAGAACGCTTGAACGCGCCAATCACACAGATCCAACAACACATCGATTACCACTTAGGTCGCGCTCGTATGGCTGGTTCAATGAACATTCTTTCGGTGAAATCGAACCCTTCAGAGCGCGTTGATGCCATATCCATGGCGTTTGACAAGGTCTACGCACATCGTGACGTCACACTGATTAACGAGCTTGATTCTGAATTGAACGTCGCCGTAGAGAAAACCGATCTGGATGAAATGGTGGGAAACTTACTGGAAAATGGCTACAAATGGGCGAACAGCATCATTCGTGTTCATTCAACGTTAGATAAAGACAACATTCATATCATTGTTGAAGACGACGGTCCGGGTATTCCTCCTGAGCAATTATGCCAAGTAATAAAGCGTGGCTACCGTCTGGATGAAACAACGCCAGGATCCGGTTTAGGTTTAAACATTGTCAGTGAAATGGCGCACAGTTACCGCGGTCAACTTGAATTATCAGAGAGTAAAATGGGAGGGTTAAAAGCCACCTTGATTCTGCAAAAGAGCCGCGCTTAAGTCAGCTTACATCAGTCACTCACAGTATTACTTTAAAATGGCACTTATCGATTTATTCGCTAGGTGCCATTTTTATATACCCAAGTAACCTCAAGATGCTTGGGTATATCTAAATAGCGCTTTGATTGGGTAAGTTTAATGCTAGCGATGGTTCACTAATCAACAGCACATTCCCATCCGAATAATAGTCGTGCTTACTATCCATTGCGACAGGTTGCGCTAACGAATGTAACTCTCCTACTAGCGCTAAATGACTGACTTCAATTTGATTCGCTAGACGGTCTCTTTCGCTGTCCACATTAGGATCTATTCGATGCAACACCGTCACAATACCCGAGTAATGCGCCAACTTGAGACCGTCATCGTAGCTAATCGCTCCGACCCAAATCGGTTGACCAGACTTTGATTCTAACCCTGCTTGCCACCAGCGAACATGAGAGCGTTTTAACAAACTTCCGGGCTCTTGGAATGCCATCGACTGTGGCTTGCCATTCCAAAACAAATCAGAAACGGGCGGCAGCTTCTGCTTCAATAAGCTCACATAGTCTGCCAATTCAATGTCGTTTCTTGAAAAGGTTTGATTCTCTAGCCAGCCGAGCTCTTGCATTAGGCTTCGCGGGGATTCTCCGATGTACACCAAGTTGACTGCCTGAGCGTCAAACACATTCGAGCGCCCCGGATAAACCTTAAAGCCGATATCATTAAGGACTATCGATTGATTTTCTGTAACGCCGGGTTGTTCAATATTGTCATCTGCTAGATAGAAAAAGTGTCCATAATTCGCAGCAACTAAACATAACACTAAAGCCGTTAGGGATTTGGTCCATTTACGTGACCAGTTTTTCTTCCAAGCCACAAGAGCGAATACAGAAGCGATGAGTACTGAGGCAATAAGAAGCTTATGCTCAACAAGGATGAACTTTATGGAATCAAGTGGAATCCATGTGTTAAGACCCGCAGCAAGCAAATACCCAGCAACGACAAATTGCCCAACACCAAGTATCAATCCAATTGATGAACAGACAGTAAAACGCTTCCAACTAACATTCGCAGTACCCGCCATAAATGGCACGACCCAAGCAACAGGTCCGAGTAAGCGTGCAAAGATCAAAATGGCATTGCCGCGTTTTTTCATCAACAAACGACAACGAGCGATTGGACGCCTTGTCTTGGCTTGCCAACGAATCAGCTTCTTCTGTGCTTTAGAGCCAGAACGCTTACCAATAAAGTAACTGAGTTGATCGCCAATCCAACCGCCCAACAAAACGGCGACAACGCCCCAAATCACACCTTGGTGCAATTGATAGCCCGCAGCGAGCAAAAACGGCTCGCCCGGGACAAAGAGATTAGGTCCAATCGTCGCATCCAGAAATGCTCCGAAAAACAGACTGATTGCTTCCAGCATGCAGCCTCCGACGATTACGAATGTTGATCTTTGTAGTGACCGAATTTGTATTCCATTTCGTTGTTACGCATCTCGCCAAAGAAGAATCGACGTACATTGGCTTTGAAATAGGTCATGCCCATCTTAAAGAAGCCGTCTTGCTCAAGGCGGCGCGGATCGAATTCAAACGTCATCGGTAAGAAGCGGAAACGCCATGTTTTAGAAGCGCGTTTTACGTAATCACAATCTTCGCAAAGTGTAATAGACTCATCAAAGCCGTTGATCTCTTTGTGTGCGCGTTTGGTAGAGAAAATACAAGCACCTACCGCCGTTGGGAATGTGTACTGAGTAATAAACAGTCCCGCGTTAAACATGCCATAACCTAACTTATGTGCCATTGGCAGATTTTTTGAGCCCATGTAAACACCAGCAACTTCCAACTTCGCATCCTCAAGCTTACTCATTGCACGGCTCAGAAAATCACTTGGTAAGCGCACGTCCGCATCTAAGAAAAGAATACGTTCATACTTCGCCAGTTCTGCACCTGTATTACGACCTAAGCTGACACCACGCGTATCCATGCGGTGCACTGTCAGTTCTGGCAATGAGCTTTCGTAAGCTTGTGCAACTTCACGTGTCGAATCTTCACTGTTCGAATCCACCACGATCACTTCAAAGTTCTGGTGAGTTTGTTTGGTTAAGTCTTCAAGTAGTCGACCAATACGTTTTTCTTCATTGAGGGTAATAATCACGATACTGATAGGATTCACAATGTGCTCCATTGAGGTTGTCCGTTTATGTACGATGGAGAATAGAACCGACTGACTTAACGGTTACTGAGGTCAACATTCATTTTGCGTTCATTTTGTGAACAACAGATGTCGTTAATGAATGAATTAACTTGGAAAGAGGATTGAGTCCTAGGCAAATAAAAACGTGCTGACAAAAAGCCAAATAGGTTAAAATCAGCGCAATGCGGACAAAGTTTTGCCGACACCACAAAACAGACACTCTTCTTAAAGAAGAATTACTGGCTTTTTGGTGATTTAGGTACAATTTTGGTTGCTGAATGTAGAGCAGGATGATAGTATCCGCGCTCGCTTGAACAGTTCCTGTTTCAAGCTTTACTACGAACACAAGGTCGCATTGTGTTTGTAAAGTTTTATTTTTTACTAATTTGAGAGTAAATACTATGAAATTCGAAGCAGTAGTACGTACTGAACTAGGTAAAGGTGCGAGCCGCCGCCTACGTCACGCTGGCAAATTCCCTGCAGTTGTATACGGCGGTGAAGAAGCAGCAGTTGCTATCGTTCTTAACCACGACGACATCGTTAACCAAATGGACAAGCCTGAGTTCTACGAAGGTATCGTTCTAGTGATCGACGGCGCTGAAGTTAAAGTTAAGCCACAAGACGTTCAACGTCACGCTTTCAAGCCAAAAGTTGAGCACATGGACTTCATCCGTATCTAATTCCCTACCAAGGAATTAACGGATAAAATCCAAACCTTTTGCATAAAGATTATCGGACTTACCAACCGAGACATCTAAAAAATTTCAAAACCCCGGAGACTTACCACCTCCGGGGTTTTACTATTTAGGGCAGAAGCAAATGTCCCCTACTCTTCGAATCTGATAAACAACTCTCGAATCGACCAAGTTTTGCATTGAGTATTTCAGTGAAAACGAATTTCAGCTGAGACAATTAGGTACGCGCTATGTACTTCACCAGCGTCACATCGTTCAACGTCATGTCATCAATCACTTCCGACTCTTCCTCACCAGAGCGCACAAAACCACACTTCTTGTAGAAATTGAGTCCCTGCTTATTGGTATCTAGTGCCTTAAGGCTAATTTGCATCACAGGCGTTGAGAGTAATCGTGTTTCCAATTCATCAAACAACGCACTGCCTGCTCCTTGCCCAAAATACAAAGGCGACACATAACAACAGGTCACAATCGCAGTTTTGTCTTCGCTGGAGTGATTAGGCAGTTCATAACTTAGAAAGCCGACGATCTCTTTCTGCTTCTCTACAACAATGAGGTTTGCCAGTTGCTCTGTCATTACTCGCGTCCACATTCGCTCTCGACGCTCTCGAGTAAACTGGTCAATATAGCTCTGTGGCATCAGTCCTCTGTAGGCAACCTGCCATGAATCAACGTGTATTTTGGCGATCTGATTCGCCTCGTCTCTCACTGCATTTCTAACTGTATATCCCATTGCCTGCCTTTCTTATCACTCCGGAGTAAATACTCTTTGACGACTGTACGCTTCAAAACCCAAAGATTGGCACAACTTTATTGAAGGCGTGTTTTCAATATTTACTCGATATCTAACTTTACGCTGCCTCGACTTCACCTCACTAACTAAATGAGCAAGCAGCCGTTTCCCATATCCTTTCCCTCTTGCTTCAGGAGAAACCAATATGGATAAAGACTCAAACGGTTCTTTCCCTTTATAACAATAAGAAGCCAGCACAGCGACCAACGCTTTGTTATCGAAAATGCCATAAAAGAAATGGCTATCGAGGTCAAAATCCGCTTTGAGGATATCTTCTTCACTCATTCGACTTGCAAACGATTCAAGTAACTCGAGATCAGACTCAATAGAGAGAGAAATTATCCCATCGTCTTGATTGATTTTGCCGTCATTAAATAAATAGTAGTCGACATCGTCGTATTCACAGAACAATTGCTTATTATTTAATGTTCTCTCGAGTTCACTTGGCTGAACATGTTTAATTTTGTCCCATAGATTTTCGGGGCAAGATATAAACGTGCAGTCGTCAGATTGGTATAAAAATACAGCACAAAGATCGGAGAACTTTTGCCAATAGTGAGGATCATATGAATAGCCATTGTACAAATTACAGCTCACTTTGAACTGCTTTTGCCAAGAGCAATCGATTTCCGCGGAAAGTGCGGTTGTTTTTTTGAGCATCCCTTTCTCTCAATACAGCGTACAGAAAATTATAACTATTTATTTCTCAAGCAGTAAGAAGACATGATTTTGCTAAAATAATCATCAAAGTTTGCTTTATATCTCACCAAAATCCGTATTGATTCACAAAAATAAAACACTTTCAGTTAAACTGCTCACGAATTTAGACAAGCAATCAATAACCACCTTCCAAAATACGATTTCTGTTTATTTGGCGACATGCCTTGCAGCCCTGTTAATTCCTGTATCCGATAGAACTGTAAATAAGATATAGATCACTAAAGTTTCACACTAATTCCGTATATTTCACGCCGTAACAATAACAAAATCACAAAGAAAGGATCCCTTATGAAGTTTTCCAAATCCCTTTTGGTACTT
This sequence comes from Vibrio sp. M260121, assembly GCF_036533715.1. Taxonomy (NCBI): domain Bacteria; kingdom Pseudomonadati; phylum Pseudomonadota; class Gammaproteobacteria; order Vibrionales; family Vibrionaceae; genus Vibrio; species Vibrio sp. M260121. The sequence goes on from NZ_JATABF010000030.1 coordinate 28,051, forward strand.
TCGGTCGGTATTGCCATGGCAGGTTGTTCTGATGATGAGACCATTATCGTTCAAGCTCCTGATGGTGACGTAAACACGTGTTTTACCGCTGAGTCATGTACTAAGTTCACGGTTCTTCACACTAACGACAACCACGGTCGTTTTTGGGAAAACAGCAAAGGCGAGTACGGCATGGCTGCACGTAAAACGCTTATCGACTCTATTCGCGCAGAAGTAGAAGCAAACGGTGGTGAAACCATTCTGCTGTCTGGTGGTGACATCAACACAGGTGTTCCAGAGTCAGATATGCAAGATGCAGTGCCAGACTTCGTAGGTATGAACCTTCTAGGTTACGACGCAATGGCGGTTGGTAACCACGAATTTGATAACGCACTGTCTGTACTAGACATGCAAGCAGAGCTAGCAGACTTCCCAATGCTAGCAGCGAACATCTACAAAAAAGATGCTGATGGCAATGTTACCGACGAGCGTTACTTCGACCCTTACCAAGTGTTCACAGTTAACGGCCTTAAAGTTGCCGTAATCGGTCTGACAACAAAAGACACAGCGAAACTGGTAAACCCAGATAACGTAGCAACTATTTACTTCGAAGACCCACAAGTAGAGATTCAAAAAGTACTAGGTGAAATTGAAGCAAATGAAGACGTTGATCTAGTATTTGCAACCACGCACATGGGCCACTACCAAGATGGTCAACACGGTAGCGAAGCACCTGGTGACGTTCTATTGGCTCGCTCAGTAAAAGACGGTAAGCTAAATGCAATCATCGGTGGTCACTCACAGAACCCTGTGTGTATGGAACCAGGTACTAACGACTACGCAGACTTCAAACCTGGCGACGACTGTATGCCTGACCGCCAAAACGGTACTTGGATCATGCAAGCACATGAGTGGGGTAAATACGTAGGTCGTGCGGACTTTGAATACTACGATGACAAGCTTCACCTAGCGAGCTACGAGCTGATTCCAGTTAACCTTAAAGCGAAAGATGAAAATGGTGACTACCAATTCATCGGTGAAGAGATCCAACCTGACGCAACAGTGAAATCAACACTGCAGCCATACCAAGACCAAGGTCAAGAACTACTAGACGTAAAAGTTTCTGAGACTGACGGTAAACTTGAAGGTGACCGTAGCGTAGTTCGCTCTCAACAAACAAACCTTGGCCACCTATTGGGTGAAGCGTACCGGACTTACGAGCTAGTTAACGCTGACTTCGGTGTAATGAACTCAGGTGGCGTGCGTGATTCAATCGCAGCAGGTGATATCACTTACCGCGACGTACTAACGGTACAACCTTTCGGTAACTTCGTGACTAAAGCAACCATGACGGGTGCAGAAGTGAAAGAGTACCTAGACGTAGTAGCGACTAAGTCAGCAGGTTCTGGTGCTTACGCTCAACTTGATAACATCAAACTAACTGTCGATTGTGATGCGAGCGACGTAACGATTACAGACATCAACGGTAAAGGTTTCGATCTAGCAGAAACTTACACCTTCTCTGTAATCAGCTTCAGCGCTGCGGGTGGTGATGATTACCCAATTATTGATGTTGAGTCTACTCAAATGACAGATGCATCTGTACTACGTGAATTCTTCGTTAAGAACCCTCAGATTTCTGCAGAAGATTACAACAAGAACCTAGGCAACATCGAATACTTTAGCAACGGTGAAGCGGTGAAAGGCTGTCCTGCGACAGGTAGCTAATCTGCACTATTCTTGTCTACACTTAGATGTTGACAGCCATTCGGTTGCATAACAATCGAACCAAAGGCGTGTCAGACTGACTCTAAGACCAACCGGAGCCCAAGCGGCTCCGGTTTTTTTATTGGCGCTAAATCTCTGATAAAACGCCACCTTCAAAAATCGTTCAAAAATTGTTCATTTGTGTTATTGACGCCCCTGTTCGAGACTTCTATGTTTGATAAGGTCTTTCAAATAAGCAGATTCATTAACTGAGTTTTAGGAATCTTTTTGATTCACGCAGAAAATGATTCTGGGAAAGATGTGAATGGCGTTACAAACACTGCTCTCAAACAATTTGTCTCTCGGACTTCAAACGAAAGCGATGGGCTTCTACGCTCTCGCTAATGAGCAGCGATCTGAACGCCAATGTGTTCAAACTGCTGCCATCGAGTTCTGGAGGTCAAAAATGAAACGAGCCAGCAACAGCTATAGACTGCAGATAATTAAAGAAGTGGTCACCCGTAAAGAGCGTGAAGCGTGTACTGACCCAATGGCAAAATACATTCACCAATTGATGGATGAATTGCCCACAAGTAAATTAGAGGTAGAACAAAATCACCGCTTCGCTGGGAGTCACTTCGACGAACAAGCAGGAGGCTGGGTAAGCGACCAATGGTCATTAAAATAACGCCAATCGCTCATATTGTTGGGCGAGAAAATGGATAGGAATTTCCCGGCTCTCTTTTGGATAATCATTTCAAACTGGGCCGGGAATCTTTATGAAACGAGAACGATAGGATGAATAACTAGAACAGATCTTGTTGCGGTGAAGCATCATCTTGAGGCAACTCTGTTTTCCCCTTCCCTGCTAATACCTTTCTTCTGTATCGCTGACGACACAGCTTAATTACGTGCAACTGCTGCGCAGGAGTAAAGCTCAGCCAATTAAACCGCTCTTCTCTTTTACGCATGCATCCCTTGCAATAACCTTTTTCGTCAGACGTACAAACTCCAACACAAGGACTTGGGACGGTAAAAAACTCCAATTGCTCCATGCTCAACCCGTTCTTCCGCTCACTTATTTGAGTCCGATACGTTTATAATCAAATAACCATAAGAAATTTCGAAGTTTTCGGTGAATTTCAATACCGAGAATGGGATCTCTGTTATAAAATACGCCGTGTTTAAAAACATACGAAACCATAACCGTATGCTGACAAAAACAGTGTTTTATTACCTATACTTACCACGTTTTCTAAAAACGGAGTCAATAAAATGAAGCTTAGCCTAAAAACGTTAGTAGCAGCAATTTCACTTCCAGTTCTAATGACTGCATGCGCTAGCAACGGTGACAATGTGAAAGAAATTACGGCTCAAGATCTACAACACCACAACTGGCAGTTGGTTCAAATCGATGGCAAAAACATCGCTGCAGAAGAGCGTCAAGCTCCTCGCCTAGAGATTGGTGAAAACCTAACTGCAAACGGCAACGCTGGTTGTAACAACTTCTTCGGTCAAGCAGAACTGAAAGACAACCAACTACGCATCGAGAAAATGGGCATGACCATGAAGATGTGTATGGAAGACCAAATGAAGATTGAAAAAGTAATGTCTGAAACGCTTTCTGATTGGAGCGACATTACTCTGACTAACGAAGGTCTAGTATTGAAAAACGCAGACCACGAACTAACGTTCGAATTGCGTGACTGGGTAAACTAATCCCGTATTCGTTTTGAGGCAATCGGTCTCTGACAGAATAAGTCTCTAAAAAAGCAGCCAATGGCTGCTTTTTTGCTTTCGGTTTTTATCATCAGAATGACTGCTGAGAATAAGATTCCCCGTCAAAACCACTCAATTGCTCATACGCTTTAGACAGAATTACAATCCCGATGATGGTGACTACAAAGCTCAGTAGACTCATTAAGAAAGGCAGTTGCAAAAACGCCAATGGCGACATCGCCAATCCAAACAGAAGCGGCACCAAAATAACCACGCTCATCATGTACCAAGTATGGCCTTTGGTCAGATTCCATGCATAAGGGAAAGAGACACCTTTACCAATAGCAATCGCTGGAAACACAAGTACCAGTCGACAGCAAATAACACCTAACACCAGCAACGCGATAGCGGCAAGTGCTACATTAATCATGGCGAAAAGCGCCGCAACCGCGACAACTGCGATTGTCATTGCCAAGTAGTGGCCAACAAACCACATTTCGATCTTTCCAAAGGTGAAACGTCCCCACTGAGGTACCGATTGAGGGCCTTTCAAAATGATGCTGTGTACGTTGATAGCCACAATGGCAGACAGTAACGCCATCAAGATTTGCACTAAGACAGTAGCACCGTCACCTTCTGATTTGCTTAATAGAAGATCCAGAATAATTGAGATAAGGATGGGTAATGCGGTTGCTTTTGCGATCGCTTGTTTATGAGTACTCAGAGAAGAAAAAGCGCTTTTAACAGTATCGACAAACATAGTTAAGTTCTAGCCAAGATTAAGGTTTATTCTGGTTGCTGATGTTATATTCCTGACATCCATTGAGCAAACCTTTCCCAAAATATCATTAGGTTACAATGAATATTTCGACCTAAATACTTTCATGTATCGATACAAAAATACACTGAAGCTAAATTAAATGCCCCACTTTATGGATCAACACCGCTAAGCTCTCTGCTTCGAGCTTCTTCATCACGTTAGAGCGGTGCACCTCAATCGTTCTCAAAGATACGCACAATAAGTCCGCCATCTCTTGGTTTTTCATCCCCTTGACGACCAAACCGAGAACTTCTCTCTCACGCTTAGTGAGGCTCTGTAAAACCTGCCTAGCACCCAACTTCTCACAATTTTTGAGTGACTGCGCCATCGCATTCTCCACCGCCATCACAAGGGCGTTACCATCGACTGGTTTTTGAAAGAAATCGAGTGCGCCATCTTTTAGCGCATCCACTGCCATTGGAATGTCACCATGTCCAGTCAGGTAAATCACGCTAATTGGGCTGAGTTTCTCATTCATCATTTGGTGAACATCTTGCCCGCGCATTTCTGGCATGCGGCTATCGAGCAAAACACAGCCAGGTGCAGACAAATTGACCTCATTGAGAAAATCTATCCCGCTAGAGAAAGTCTCAACCTCATAGCCATAACTTTCTAACATAAACGCCATGGACTCTAATACTGGTTCTTCATCATCAACGATATAAAGCGAACAAAGGTTACGACTCATGACTAGCCTCCTGATACGGTAAAACGACGGTCACCTGACATCCTGTAGGATCAATTGACCTAAATTGAATACTGCCTTGATGGGCATCAAGCACATCACGACAAATGGCCAAACCTAAGCCCAGTCCATTTTCTTTGGTGGTGTAGAAGGCTTGATCTAATGGTGTCTCTTGCTCTTCGATACCAATGCCATTGTCCATCACATCGATAATCACCATCTCATCGCAAAAGCTAACGTGGAGATCCACATACAAGTCTTCGCGCTTCGGCACATGGCTCAAACAGGCGTCTTTTGCGTTGTTCAGAACATTGAGAATGACTTGCTGCAAACCAGTGGCGTCAGCAAAGACTTTTTGTGGCTCACCAGAGTAAAGCACGCCCAATTGAATTCGGTGTCGTTGAAACTCGTAATCCACCAGCTTCATTGCTTCTTCAATTAACGAAGCTAAATCCACCCAGCTCTTTTCAATTGGCGTTTTGTTTATCAAGCTACGAAGGCGCTGAATAATGTCACTTGCAGAAGTGACCTGCTGTTGAATTTTATCGAGGATTGGTGCCATCTCTTCCGCAGTCGCACCTCGCTCCATACGTACCTTAGCCCCTTGGCTGTAGTTCTTTATCGCGGCCAGAGGTTGATTGATTTCATGCGCGAGGCTACTACCAAGCTCACCGACTATGGTGATTCGCTGCGCGTGCTCAAGCATGGAACTCTTGCGGCGCAAATCGTTCATGGTGGTTTTTAGTGTTTCGCGACTGCGCTGAAACTTCCACTCCAGCCAAAAGTGATAGCCCGTCAACAACAGTAAAGTCAGTAAAGACGCCATCGCAATGGCTTGGTTCTTATGCAGCCACTCTTGCGCTTTTTGTCCCCAAGATTTTTGCAGCGGATGCATGTCTAAGTGCTTGTAAACTTTATCTACATTGATGCTCGGCGCTGGCAACATCCAACCGACATTGTTTGCAGCAACCGCTGCCGGATGGTCTTCTGGCATTGCGAATAGGGTTTGTGCCACCATCTGACCAACATCGACTGGTGCGCGTTCCGTCATCGCCATCGTCCAGTTCGGGTACAGTGGCGTACTCACCGCGCAAACTGAATCTGCAGGACGCTTCTCATTCAATACACGTAGGTTATGCAGTTGAATACGCCCCTCTTTCGCCATGTTCTCCAAAGTACAAGCAGGAACGATCGCCACATCGAGATCGTTCTCGATCACATCCAAAATCAGCTGATCCGTCGGTGGGCCAGTAAAGTGGATCTTTTCAAAGAATGATGATTTGAAGTAGCCCAGTTTATCGAGCTCGTAACGCAGTGCGAGAAAACCACCAAACGCTTTTTCCGATACCGCCGCAACATTGGCTTTATTGATGTCTTTCAGTGTTTTAAAAGGCGATTCTTCACGTACAACCACCACCGAGGCAATCGACTTATTTGGTAAATCACTGTAAGCCGTTTTCTGCGTTGCCAACCAGTTGATTGGGTATTCGCGAGCAAGTTTGGTCGCCTGCCCTGGACTGGTCAGAATGAAGTCGAGCCAACCGTGCAAAAATGCATCTTCAAGTTGGTCGAAATCGTAGGTATGTAAACTGAAGTGATAGTCAGGATTGCGTGACTCTAACCAATCCAAAGTCGGTTGCCATGCCTCGCGCGCATGTGCGTGCCCACGTAACGCCAAAACGCCAACATCATAGTCTTTTCGTTGTACTTGTGGTTCGCTTGCAATGCTAAAAGAGGTGAAGAAAAAAGAGAGAGCAAAAATGAAAAGAATAAACTTTTGAGAATAATTATCAATCACTTACAAAATACTACCAAAATACGGCTGTGGCGCATTTTACCACCATTCCCCCCTGCTACTTTGTTGCTTTAGATCAATACCACATCATTATTGTGGGAAACCACAATATCGCCATTTAAACGATTTCCTCAGAATGCCTTACCTATAAAGGGGTAGAGCGCATTTTCACCTGTTTTAAATCATGAACACCAAAAATGAATAAAAAAGGTTCATGCCTGTACTCCCCCTACAAAAGCATTCTATCTGGCGAACCATCGAAGGTTCGGCAGCAAAACTTTAAATTAATATATGGAAGCAACTCATGAAAAAATCGACGATTGCGTTGGGTGTGTTCGCCGCTGTTACAGCGATTGGCTACTCAGCTTACAATACGATGTTTTCGGCTGAGGCTGTGACTGTGGATGCTGCTGCTCAAGAGCAGAAGTTCACACAGTACGCTCACCCAGAACACTTCATTTCTGCACAACAACTGAAATCGCTGATGGACGGTGACAAAGACGTGGTTGTGATCGGTGCGCTAAATCCTATCAAGCCAGATAGCCCTATTTCTGGCTCTTACACTATGTGGCGTAACGATTACTCAGCAGCTGAAGACGCCTACGACTTCGGTGGTATGAGCAACAGCACAGAAGAGATGGAAACGATTCTAGGCAGCTTCGGCGCGACAGCAGACAGCACAATCGTGGTTTATGCCGCGGGCTCTCACCACGATGCAGCTCGCCTGTACTGGCAAATCCATAATCTTGGTCACCAAGACGTTCGTTACCTTGACGGTGGCTTGAACGCTTGGATGGGCGCTGGTTATCCGACAGGCTCTGCAAACCAAAGCGTGGCAGCGGTTGAATACAACGCACCTAACGCACAACAAGATAACAATGCCCTAGCCACGCTAGACATGGTTATTGCTGCGCAAAACAACCCTGATTGGGTGATCCTAGATACTCGCGGCAACGACGAGTTCAACGGTGAGGTTGCAGTTTCCGGCGCGTACGGCCCTGGCACAATCCCAAGCAGTGTTCACATTAACTGGACCAAAGCGTTGAACGAAGACACAACGCTGAAATCAGCAGAAGAACTGCAAGCCCTTTACGGCGACATCATCAAAGGCAAAAAAGTCATCGCTTACTGCCAATCTGGTGTTCGCTCTGCCCACACCACCATGATTCTTACTGAAGTCCTCGGTGCAAAAGGCGTCTACAACTACGACGGCTCATGGATCGAATACAGCCACGCTCACTACGAGCAAAAGAATCCTGAAGTGAACGTTATCAACGGCAAGAGCTAATCAACACGGAACCGCAGTGAATGAACAATGTAATTTTTAGCCAAAAGCTATTCGACACCGCTCAAACGATTGTCGATGGTTGTATGGGTGATGCCGATCCGGCATGTCAAACCGCATGTCCAATGCACACGGACGTAAAGCAGTACGTTCGCATGGCAGGCGAAGGGAATTTCCAAGGCGCTCTGGATCTGATCCGCAGCAAATTATTCCTTCCTCAAACTCTTGGTCGTATTTGTGCCCACCCTTGTGAAGCGTCTTGTCGTCGTAACACAGAGTTCGGTCAACCAATCAGCGTAGCGGGCATCAAACGTTTCGTCGCGGAGAAAATGGATAACCAAGATCACTGGGATCTCAACATTGCCCCTCTAACCAACAAACACATTGCGATCGTAGGTGCTGGCCCTGCTGGCGCGCAAGCGGCGATCGAACTTCGTCGTCAAGGCCACGAAGTAACGATTTACGAAAAGCTAGACGTATACGGCGGCATGATGCGTGTGGGTATCCCTGAATACCGTCTACCACGCGATGTTATCGATTTCGAATACAGCTACCTAGCGATGCTGGGTATTAAAACTCAGTTTGGCGTTGAGATCGGCAAAGACATTAGCTTCGACACTCTACGTAGCGAGCATGATGCTGTGATTCTGGCTCACGGTGCACACGTAGGTTCAATCATCCCTCTACCGGGTCATGACAACGATGGTGTGTTCTCTGCAGTTGAGTACCTAAAAGAGATTTCTGAAACTCGCCAATTCCCTCGTGCAGGTAAACGCGTGATGGTTATCGGTGGTGGTGACGTTGCAATGGACTGTGCACGCTCTTCATGGCGTATTGGTGCAAGCGACGTTTACCAATGCTCACTTGAGAGTCTTGAAAACCTGCCTGCAAGCCAAGTCGAAATCGACGAGTCACTAGAAGAAGGCGTCGAGTTCAACGCAGGTTGGGGCCCAGTTGCTATCGAACACGAGAACGGCAAAGTAACCGGCATCACTATCAAAAAAGTACTGTCTATCTTCGACGAGCAAGGCAACTTTGCTCCTCAATACAGCGAAGAAAGCAAAACCATCTCTGTGGATACGGTTGTTTTCGCGACGGGCCAAATCGTGGCAGACATCACTGACGGCGCACTAGAACAAACTCGCGGCGGTCGTTACGTTGTCGACAAACAAACACTAGCATCAAGCCTAGAAGACGTATTCGTAGCCGGTGACGCGTGTGGCGGTAACATCGTGATTGAAGCGATGGCACTAGGTCGCAAAGCAGCAATGAGTGTTGAGCGTTTCCTAACGACTCGCCCACTGACTGAAGGTCGCGACTTCGAGCAAGAATACAGCTACACATCTCGTCTAGACGTACCACTACCAAAAGGTACGGTAGATACCCCTCGCCTACACGGTGAATTACGTGACGCTGAAGAGCGTAAGCAAGATTTTGCCCAAGTGGACTTAGGCTTTACTGAAGCGCAAATCAAATTAGAGGCCTCTCGCTGTCTGCAATGTAGCTGCAAGCTATGTATGACCGAGTGCATCATGATGAATGACTTCAGCGATTGTCCGAAGACTATCTTCTCTGACTTTGTGAACAACAAGTCGATGGACCCACTGATGGCTTATTCATGCAACGCGTGTGACCAATGCACCATCGTGTGTCCGAAAGACTTCCCAATGAAAGAAATGTTCCTAGGCGCACGTGCTGACTTTGTTAAGGCAAACAATGGTGAATCACCAATGCCGGGTCACAAAGCAATCAACATGCACCAGAAGCTGGGCTTCTCAAAAATCTTCACTATGGCAAAACGAGCGGTATCGACAAAATGAGTAATAAAGTATTTATGCCAGGATGCAGCTTGCCATCCTACTCACCAGAAGGCGTAGCAGCAATTGCGAGCTACTTAAAAGAAGTGTACCCAGACATGGGCGCAGTGCAGAAGTGTTGTGGTAAACCAACCGCTGCTATCGGTCAGACTGAGAAGTTCAAAGAGCGTTACGGCCAGCTTCAAGCAGACTTCGATAAGCTAGACGCACAAGAAGTGATTGTGGCGTGTCAAAGCTGCTACGGCATGATCAAAAAATCTGGCGGCACACAAAAACCAGTGTCTTTGTGGAAGCTACTTCCTGAAATTGGTTTACCGGAAGAACTGCGCGGCAAAGCCAAAAACAGCGACGTGGTGTTTACCATTCACGACTCTTGTTCAACTCGCTACGAGAAAGAGCTGCAAGACGGCATCCGTTGGATCTTAAACGAGCTTGGTTACAAAACCTCTGAGCCAGAACACACACGCGAAAACACGCGCTGTTGTGGCTTCGGCGGCATGGTTGTGCCAGCAAACCCAGACGTGGCCACTCGTGTAATCAAGCGCCGAGTTGAAGAGTTCGAGACTGACTACGTCGTAGTTTATTGCTCAGCTTGTCGTGCATCCATGATGGGTGTTGGTACGAAATCTTGGCACATTCTGGATCTGATGTTTGGCCCCGTGATCATGCAAGGCGATGAACCGCCAGTCAACGTACTTGCAAGCCCTGTGAAAGCTTGGTTCAACCGCTACAAATCAAAAGCGGGTCTGATCAAGTGCATGTCTGTGTAGCTGTGTCTCTGTAGCTACGTTTTTGTAGCTACATCTTTTTAATTACTAGGTTTAAGTGAAGTTGAACTTATGAAACTCGTAAAAATCGCTCTTATCGTCGCTGTTGTAGCTATTGCTCTGTTCGCGGCAAAACAAACTGGCATTCTTGAGATCATCACAGATATCAAGAGCCTACAAGATTGGATCGCAAGCTTTGGCGTTTGGGGTTACGCAGTATTTGTTGCAGCATTCGTGTTTGCATGTGTGTTCCTATTGCCAGGCAGCGCATTCACCATCGTGGCAGGTATCGTATTCGGTCCTATCAAAGGTGGTGTTTTAGCGCTGTTCTCAGCAACGCTAGGCGCAGTTGTTGCGTTCATCGTTGCTCGTTTCCTACTACGCAACACCATCATGAAGAAGTTTGGCGATAACCCAATCTTCAAGAAAATCGATGATGGCGTAGCAGCAAACGGTACCAGCTTCTTGATCCTAACTCGTCTTGTTCCAGTATTCCCATTCAGCCTACAGAACTACGCTTATGGTCTAACAAGCCTAAACTTAGGTACTTACGCTATCGTTTCTCTATTAACAATGGCACCTGGTGCTTTCATCTTTGCTTACATGGCAGGTGATATCGCAACAAACGGTGTATCTGCGATGCTGCTGGTTAAGTTTGCCGCTGCTGGTCTGATCCTGTTTGGTATGTCGCTGATTCCAAAATACATCGCGAAGAAAAAAGGCATCAACATGGAAGAATTAGCGAAGTAATCCGGTCTATCCATTATTGAAGCCAAAAGAGTGTGACTTTTCAGGAGTTGCACTCTTTTCATTGCTACTGATTTGCTCACACTTTGTCCTTAAATTGGTGACTCTTAAGACCAAAAACTGACGTGGATTGGTATCACCTCACAAGGCGAGTAATTCTCTGAATCTATTATCAATTTCGCGTTGATAATGGAGCAAGATAGATTACTATCCATCTAGAGGGAACGGAGCTTCCAGCGTGGTTTATACCCATAGTTTTAGTGCTGAAAACAAACGATTTTCATCGCATTTTTCATCGCATGGGTATACAGAGCTCCAAAATGAAAACAAAGATAAATAAACACGGATTACGTATGAAAAAGCTACTTAGCACCATTGGCATTTTAGCCACCACTTTTGCCACCTCCTCTTTCGCCGCTTCTCACTCAGAAGAATGGCAAAAAATCGAACAACAAGCTGACGGTCAAACCGTTTATTTTCATGCTTGGGGTGGCAGCCAAGAGATCAACCGCTATCTCCATTGGGCACGCAAAGAGCTTAAATCTCGCTACAACGTGACGCTTAATCACGTCAAAGTCACTGATATTTCTGAAACCACTACTCGTCTTATTGCTGAAAAAGCCGCAGGAAAAAACAGCGGCGGCAGTGTTGATATGGTTTGGATTAATGGTGAAAACTTTAAATCAATGAAAGACAACCAACTGCTGTTTGGTCCTTTCGTAGAAGGCTTACCAAATTGGCAATATGTAGATAAAACTCTACCTGTTGACGTCGACTTCTCAGAGCCAACCGATGGCCTAGAAGCACCTTGGGGTGTCGGCCAACTCGTATTTATTCACGATGAAGAAACTCTGAATAACCCGCCTCGCTCTTATGCAGAAATGCTGAGTTACGCTAAAGCGTTTCCGAACCGTCTGACTTACCCTCGCCCGCCTGAGTTTCATGGCACCAGCTTCATCAAGTCTCTACTGATTGAGTTGAGTCACAACGATCCAGTGCTGCAAAAACCAGTAACGGAAGAATCATTTAAAGCCGTCACACAACCACTATGGGCATACCTAGATGAGTTCCATAAAGTGGCATGGCGCGGTGGTAAGCAATTTCCTGGCGGTACTGCCGAGTCCATTCAACTGTTGGATGACGGTCAAATCGACCTAGCGGTGACCTTCAACCCGAACGCGGTTTTCTCTGCGCAATCGAGCGGCAACCTTGCAGAAAGTACGAAAGCGTATGCGATGGATGCAGGGGCACTGTCGAACATCCACTTCTTGGCGATTCCTTGGAACGCAAATGCCAATGCAGGTGCACAAGTTGTTATAAACTTTTTATTAAGCCCTGAAGCGCAATCTCGCAAAGGTGACATTAATACTTGGGGTGACCCTTCAGTGCTAAGCAGTCAATACCTAACGGGTACGGCTAAGAATACCCAGCAATTCAAATCTATCGAGGAGCCACATCCTAGTTGGCAAGCCGCGCTAGAAAAAGAATGGCTGAAACGTTACGGGAATTAATACACACCCATGTTAAGAGCGCTGTATCTAGTTATTATCGCAGTTTGTATATTACCAACCATTCCGGGGTTGCTCGGAGTGGTGGTCTCTGCGCTCGGCTATGTCCCTCCGATTGGTCTTCACCACTTCTCGCTGGATGGCTTTAGCGCCGTCTTCGATTGGGAAGGCGTATGGACGTCCATTGGCCTGACTTTCTATTCCGCCATTTTCAGCAGTTACCTTGCTTGCTTAATGACGTTTGCGATTCTGCAAGCTTCTTGGGGGAGTAAATTCTGGCGTAAGATCGAAGTCAGTCTTTCCCCACTTCTCGCTATGCCACATGTGGCGTTTGCGATTGGTTTTGCTTTCCTATTTGCGCCGACTGGCATGGGTGTTCGCGTACTCAACCAAATGTTTGGTTACGATCCAAATGCCCAAACAGTGAATGACTTAGCACTGCTGATCAAAGACCCATACGCACTGGGTTTGATCATCATGCTTGCCATTAAAGAAGTGCCGTTTTTATTATTGATGAGCATTCCTATTCTTCAGCAATTAAAAGTTGAGAAGATTGAAAAAGTGAGCCATTCGATGGGTTACAGCTCCGCGCAAGCGTGGTGGAAATGCGTTTTCCCACAATGGTTAGCGAAGCTGCGTTTCCCTATGTTGGCCGTTCTAGCTTACAGCTTATCGGTTGTTGATGTGGCGCTAATTATTGGCCCAACCAACCCTCCTACTTTTGCAGTGTTGGTGTGGCAATGGTTTAACGATCCTGACTTATCCCTGCTACCAAGAGCGGCGGCAGGTGCAGTGGTGTTATTTGCCATTGCGAGCACCTTAATTGGTTTTGCTCGACTCGTTGAATGGACCATCACTAAAGGCTTTAAACGCTGGCAATACTCTGGTCGTAGCGGCTTCCACTTACCGGGCAAAACCTTGTTCTCTATGATTGCCTTGCTCGCACTGTTAATGGTGCCACTTATGGTGGTTTGGAGCTTCACTCAACGTTGGCGATTCCCTGACTTATTGCCGAGCCGTTATAGCTTACGTTTTTGGGAATACGAGTGGCAAAGTATTCTTGGCACGCTCGAGCAAAGCATGTTGATTGCGGTGATCTGTGCGTCTATTGCCCTTGTACTGGCGCTGACTGCTCATGAATACCGATTACGTTACCGCTGGCAGGTGCCGGGATACATCATTGCCGTGCCAATGTTGATCCCCCAGCTATCGGTGTTGTTTGGTATGCAAGTCGTCACGCTGTATCTCGACAGCAACGCGTACTTCTTCTGGGTATGCTGGGCTCACGTGTTCTTTGCGTTCCCGTTTGTTTATCTGTCCTTGGATGGTCCTTGGCGCAGCTTCGACAACGGTTTAACTCGTGTTGCCCTAAGCCTTGGTAAATCACCGATGCAGGCTTGGCTAAAAGTCAAACTGCCGATTCTTCTGCCAGCAATCGCTTTTGCTTGGGCGGTGGGCATCAGTGTTAGCTTGGCGCAATATCTACCAACACTCGTGCTGGGGGCCGGTCGCATCAGCACCATAACAACAGAAGCAGTCGCCCTATCAAGTGGCTTCGACCGTCGTGTCACCGCGATTTACGCAATTTGGCAAGCGCTCTTGCCGTTAATGTTCTTCTCTTTTGCGATTCTACTTAGTCGTTTACACGTTAAGTATCGCCGGTTGTCTATTAAAGGTTTACTACCGAATGAGTCTTTGTCTCGAAAACCTCGCCATCCGTAAAACCAATGGCGACACACTTTTCTCTGCCTTCAACATGACGGTAGAGAAAGGTGAAATTGTTACACTGATGGGCCCAAGTGGCTGTGGCAAATCCACCTTGTTGGATGCCATTGCTGGTCACCTGTCTTCCGAGTTCGACTATTCAGGCTCAATCACACTCGATAATGAAAAGCTGGATGCTTTACCTGCGCACAAACGTCAGGTGGGTATCCTATTCCAAGATGACTTGCTCTTCCCGCACCTTACCGTGTGGGAAAACCTTGCGTTCGCACTACCCAATTCAATCAAAGGGGCTGAGCGTAAAGAGCGCGCGATGCAGGCTTTGAAGCACATCTCGCTAACTAAACTTGCAGAGTCTTTCCCTGACCAAATCTCAGGCGGCCAGCGCGCGCGTATCGCTCTCACTCGCATGTTGTTAGCGAAACCGAAAGTTGCATTGCTCGATGAGCCATACAGCAAGCTGGATAAAGATCTTCGCGTACAGTTTCGTAACTGGGTCGTGGAGCAGCTTCAACAAGCCAATATTCCTGCTTTAATGGTGACTCACGATGAAGACGATATTCCAGAAGGCAGTCGCTGCCTGAACTGGCCTTGGGAGACAAGTCATGCTTGATAGCCTGAGTATCAAAATCATTAAGTGGCCATTGGCACAGAGTGCGAAATTGATTGATAAATGTGGCGTGACAGCTAACCAAACCACCTTGTTTGGCTTCGCCCTTGGCTGCTTTGCGCTTCCTGCCTTGGTAGCAGAGCAATACACGCTTGCATTAGCGTTTATTCTGCTAAACCGAATTTGTGATGGATTAGATGGTGCGTTGGCAAGAATTCAAGGCATCACCGATGCGGGTGGCTTCCTTGATATTAGCTTAGACTTCTTGTTCTATTCTCTGATTCCATTTGGCTTTGTACTAGTAAACCCAGAACAGAACGCCGTTGCGGGCGCGTTCTTGATCTTCTCGTTTATTGGTACAGGAAGCAGCTTCTTAGCATTTGCGATCATGGCGGGTAAACGTGGTATCGATAACCCGGTCTACAAACACAAGTCGCTTTACTACATGAGTGGCCTAACCGAAGGCACAGAGACCATCGGTTGTTTCGTTTTATTCTGTTTATTCCCACAACACTTTGCTTTGATTGCGTATATCTTTGGTGCGGCGTGTTGGTTTACCACGTTGACGCGTATTTATTCCGGGTTTCATACACTCAAAAACCGTTAACATCGATCAAAAATCTACGTTTTCTAGAGGGAGAACATCACTAAGCCACTGTTTCTCAACGCATCAAAGCACATGCAAAATTGAGGTATATACTCTTTTTCGGAGGCTATATGAAACAATACATTAAGCTAGGCATGTTACTCAGCATTTCTTGTGCGGTCGTACTTGGCGGCTGTAGTTCACCTAACCCATACGGAGATGCATACGGCTCGTCCGACACTCGTAAAGTTCAGCAGGTTTACTACGGAACGGTAGAAAAAGTTGAACCAGTGACCATTGATGCCTCTACCCAATCCAACGCCATCGGCACAATCGCGGGCGCCGCTGTGGGTGGTATTTTGGGGTCGAAAATTGGGGGTGGTTCCGGCTCGGATATCGCAGCCATTGGTGGTGGTTTGTTAGGTGGTTACGCAGGTAGTAAAGCCGCCGAAGCAACCGCAAAAAGAAATGGTGTGAACCTGACTATTCGCTTAGAGGATGGAAAGATCATATCTGTCGTTCAAGAAGCAAACCCAAATATGATTTTCCAGCCAGGGCAAGCCGTCCAAATTAACATGTCTGGTAATGACGCAAGGGTTGTTCCTCGCTGAGTAGAGCACGATTCGTCCGCTCTGTTGGTTTGCTGTTTTGGTTCAACAATGGCTAATCCGCGCAAGCATACGTTACTTACTCATAGGCTTGCGCGTTTCTTTCTGTATCGAGTTTGATCGTCGTCAATGGAACATCAATCTCTCGCACCTTTTGATGTTCAAATGACATCAGGTTGCTAGCATGAGCCCATTCAAGATAACTCTGGGCTTGTTATGACTCCTACTGTCGACCATGTACTTCTCAATATCGCACTCAACTTGAGCTCAAATCGCTCTCATGAGCAGCAATACCAAAACCTGATTGATGGGGTAGCATAAGTGTTCCCTTGTGATGCAAGCTGTTTGTTTATCTTCGATGAAGATGGCTTCCTGACGCCAGTCGCAGTAAAAGGCCTGTCGAGCTCAGTACTCGGTCGCCGTTACTTTCCTAAAGCTCATCCACGCTTAGACGCCATTATCCACAGTCGTGAGCCCGTTCGCTTCGATGCCGACTGCGCCCTACCCGACCCATTTGACGGGACATTATTGACCGAAGATCAATGCATTGATGTCCATGACTGCATGGGCTTTAGCTTGTACGTCGAAGGACAACTTGTTGGCGCGTTAACCATGGATGCGCTTGCTGTTGGCGCGTTTGATCATATCGACCCAGTAGCTATCGAAACCTTCGCGGCACTAACGGCGGCAACACTACGTAACATTGCGCAATTAAAAGCCCTTAAAGCGCAGAACCAGAAGCAAAAGAGCGTCACGCAAACCCTGATCCAACAGGCACGCTCACAACACGGTGACATGGTTGGCTTAAGCCCACAAATCAATCAATTACGAAACAACATTGCGACCGTTGCTCAGTCGGATTACGCAGTATTAGTAACAGGAGAAACAGGAGCGGGTAAAGAGCTTGTTGCTCACTCCGTCCATGCTCAATCTCACCGTAATGATAAACCGATGATTTACGTAAACTGCGCAGCCCTACCCGAAGGTCTGGCGGAAAGCGAGCTGTTTGGCCACGTAAAGGGCGCTTTTACAGGAGCCAATAGTCATCGTGCAGGTAAGTTTGAGCTAGCTGACGGAGGTACAATATTCCTCGATGAAGTCGGTGAATTGCCATTGATTTTACAGGCAAAACTACTGCGTGTTATCCAGCAGGGCGAGTTGCAACGAGTGGGCAGCGACCAACATTTAATGGTCAATGTTCGCATCATTGCTGCCACCAACCGCCAATTAGATAAAGAAGTGGAATCAGGTACATTCCGAGCAGATTTGTTCCATCGCTTAAACGTATTCCCAATTAAAGTACCACCATTGCGTGCTCGTGATGGCGACATTCCAGTACTTGCAGGGTATTTGTTGGAAAAAGTACGCCAGCAATTTAACGCGCCAAACCTTCACGTGCACCCTAAGGTACTGACTCAACTAGAATCTCTGCCTTGGTACGGTAATGTTCGTGAGCTTGAGCACACCTTAACGCGCGCGGCGTTACATGCCATTCAACAAGGCGCGAGCACTATTATGCTCAGTCATTTTGATACTTCACTGGCACTGGATGATGTAAAAAACACATCACATTACTTGCCGAAAGAGAGTCAGCCAATGCGAGAGCTAGTAGAGAACTATCAGCGTGACTTAATTGAACACGCTTTAAGTCAAACCGGTGGGGTTTGGGCAAAAGCAGCGGAGTTTTTACAAATGGATCGAGGCAACTTATATCGCATGGGTAAAAAGCTCGGCATTAGCAAATAGAAGCCACTACTTCGCTCTCTTCTCTTGAAGGGACAGAAACTTACGTCTTAAAAAGATAGATTCCGGATGGCTCGCTTAGGCTTGTCCGGAATGACTCCTAGCCCGAAGCAGAGTGAGCCGACGAAAGAGCTCAATCGGGAATCTCTTGCCTACACAAAACCACACTAACTTTTCTCCTGTTTAACAAGCACTTCCACTATCGCCCGTTAAAACGTTTCTCGCGCGTTGCTTTTCTCATCACATCTGTATTTTCGTTGTCATTTGCACATCATTCGTGTTGTCACAATCACATCAATCACGCACTTCAAAAGAAGCAAAATCATTTAAAATCAATAACATAACAATTGGCACGCATTCTGCTGTAGAAGGAAAAACAAAACGACTATTACTACAATCACTGGAGAACCCAATATGTTCTGTATTCAATGTGAACAGACAATCCAAACCCCAGCTGTAAAAGGCTGTTCTTTCGCACAAGGTATGTGCGGCAAAACTTCAGAGGTATCCGATCTACAAGACGTGTTGGTTTACACTCTGCAAGGGGTTTCTTTTTGGGCAGCACGCGCGCTTGAATTCAACATCATCAATGATGAAATCAACCAATGGGCTCCAAGAGCATTCTTCTCTACGTTGACTAACGTAAACTTCGATCCTGAGCGTATCCTTGAGCTAACTTCTCAAGCAGCAACATACAAAGCACTGCTAAAAGACCAAGTCATGTCTGCCGCAACACTTGCTGACGAAGTCGTATTGAACGTACCTAACGTTGCGAACTTCGAGCTGCCAAACAGTGCAGAAGAAATCCTAGCATTTGCTCCTCAAGTGGCAGTAAACCGTGGTAAGGACCAAGTACACGAAGACGTCATCGGCCTGCGCCTACTTTGCCTGTACGGTCTAAAAGGTGCTGCAGCGTACATGGAGCACGCACGAGTATTAGAGCAAACCAACAATGACATCTTCGCCGAATACCACGAAATCATGGCTTGGTTAGGTACTGACCCAGAAGATCTAGGCGAACTGCTAGATTGCTCAATGCGCATCGGTCTTATGAACTACAAAGTGATGGAAATGCTGGATCATGGTGAAACAGCAACGTTCGGTCACCCAGAACCAACCACTGTTAACGTTAAGCCAGTGAAAGGCAAATGTATTCTTGTTTCTGGTCATGACCTTCACGACCTAGAAAAAATCCTGCAACAGACTGAATGCAAAGGCATTAACGTTTACACCAACGGTGAAATGCTGCCTGCACACGGTTACCCAGAGCTGAAGAAATACCCTCACCTAGTGGGTAACTACGGTAGCGCTTGGCAGAACCAACAGAAAGAGTTCGCTAACTTCCCTGGCGCGATTGTGATGACATCAAACTGCCTATTGAACCCGAATGTTGGCCAATACGCAGACCGTCTATTCACTCGTAGCATTGTTGGCTGGCCGGGTGTCGCTCACCTAGAAGGTGATGATTTTAGCCAAGTCGTTGAATGTGCATTAGCGCAAGAAGGCTTCCAGCATGACGAAATCGAACACAACATCACTGTTGGTTTCGGTCGCAACGCACTAATGAACGCAGCACCAGCGGTTATCGACCAAGTGAAGCAAGGTAACATCAAACACTTCTTCCTAGTAGGTGGTTGTGATGGTGACAAAGCAGAACGTAGCTACTACACCGACTTCACTGCAGAAGCGCCAGAAGATACGCTAATCCTAACACTGGCTTGTGGTAAATACCGATTCAACAAGAACACATTTGGCGATATCAATGGCATCCCTCGTCTATTGGATGTAGGCCAATGTAACGATGCGTACTCAGCAATCCAGCTTGCACTGGCGCTTGCGAAAGAGTTCGATTGCGATATCAACGAGCTTCCTCTAACGCTTGTTCTGTCTTGGTTCGAGCAAAAAGCGATTGTGATCCTACTTACGCTATTCGCACTAGGTGTGAAAGGCATCTACACAGGCCCAACAGCACCTGCATTTCTAACGCCAAACTTGATTGCGATTATCCAAGAGAAATTCGATATGCGTAGCATTGGTAATGTTCAGGATGATCTTAAAACCATCCTAGCAGCGTAATCGCCTCGCTTATCACGCGCCTCCTTAATTGGGGGCGCTTCTATCTATTGAGTACTCGATAACCAAAGAGATTGTTATGTTTTTTGAATGGCAAGGCAGTCAACCTGTCACATTACGTTGTGTAGACAAATACCATGAAACTGCTGATGCAGTGAGCCTCAAGTTGGCAGACCTGTCAGAGTCGCTCTTGTTTGAATTTAAAGCCGGTCAGTTCATCAACCTTGGCGTTGAAATCAATGGCAAGATGGAGTTTCGTGCTTACTCTCTCAGCTCTCTTTCTGGTGACGGTTGCCTGCAACTGACGATAAAGCGTGTCGAAGGCGGTAAGGTATCCAACTACATCATCGATAAGCTTCTCATTGGCGATACGGTTCAAGCGCTTCCACCAACGGGTGATTTCAACTGCATTGATCATCCACCAATCGAGGTCAACGGTAGAAAGAAAGCACTGCTCATTAGTGCGGGCTGTGGCATTACGCCTGTATTCGCGATGGCAAAAGAATGGCTAGGCAACGACGCTGGTGTTGATATTGAGTTCCTGCACATTGCCCGTTCTAAGCCGGAAACCATCTACTTTGATTTGCTGGAGACCTACCATTCGGTTTATCCAGATTTCAATTTGAAACTGCTACTGAAAAACCGTGGTGAAACGCTTTATCCAGAAGGTCGTTTGAATACCGAGTGGTTAAAAGAACTGGTGCCCGATTTTAAACAGCGCACGGTTTATCTCTGCGGTCCAAACCAGTTTATGCTTGATGTTCAAGGCTACTTGAGTGCACTTGGCTTTGATATGGCGAACTTCTTCCAAGAAAGCTTTACTCCTGCAGCCAGTGAAGAAACTGAAGTGTCAGATGAAACGGCCAGTGTGTCAGTTCCAGACTTTGCCCAAACGATCGATGCGCAAAAAGGCCAAGTCCTTGCCGATGTGTTGGAAGGTGCTGGATTACCGTTGATCGTCGCTTGTCGAAGCGGCATTTGTGGCTCTTGTAAGTGTAAGGTTCGCAAAGGCAGCGTTTCTTCAACCAGCCTAGAGACATTGACCCCAGAAGAAATTGAGCAAGGCTATGTACTCGCCTGCTCTTCGACGATTGAATCCGATCTTGAAGTTCAGATTGGTTAAAGCCGTTGTTACGAACATTAAAAAAGCGCCGTACTGGCGCTTTTTGTTTATAAAAAAATGTTATTAAACTCAGAAGTTTCTTTATCTAAACTCAGCTAAACAACAAAACCTTCAGTGCAGCTTCGCTATCCACATCCATAAACTCTGGCGGGTTATCCAAACGCTCGCGGAATGTCAGCTCAGGAGCTTCTTCCTTCATGCTTTCAATCAAGAAATCACTGGTCACTGATGGCGAGTTAACACATGCTAACACCTGGCCACCTTCTGCCAACAAATCTGGCAAACGGCGTAGAATCTTTTTGTAGTCTTTGGTTAACGCGAAACTGCCTTTCTGGAATGACGGCGGATCAATGATGATCATATCGTACTGACCGGACTTCTTAATCTTGCCCCACGACTTAAATATGTCGTGTCCCATAAAGCTCACTTGGTTGATGTTATGACCATTCAGCTTATGGTTCTCACGGCCTTTAGATAGCGATGCTCTCGCCATATCCACGTTAACCACTTTATCTGCGCCACCAGCAATTGCAGCAACCGAGAAGCCACACGTGTAAGCAAACAGGTTAAGTACGTTTTTGTGCTTCGCATTTTCACGTACCCAGTCACGACCGTAGCGCATATCAAGGAACAGACCGAAGTTCTGGTTACGACCGATGTCTAACTGGTACTTTAAGCCACTTTCTTCAACCACAGGTCGAGCATCTAGCTCACCCAACAGAATTTCTGAAGGTGCGCCGTCAGCATAACGGTGTTGAATCACGATCGTACGCCCCTGTTTCTCTGCCCACAGATCAGATTCAGCAAGCGCGTTCAATCCTGCTTTTAATTCGCTAAGAAACGTCTCATCCACTTCTTTAAATAGGTTGATGATCAACTGACCTTGTAACCAATCACACGTGATTTGCTCTAAACCTTCGAAGCGGCGACCGCGACCGTGAAACAGTCGGCGGATTTCGTTGGGAGCTTGTGTTAGCTCGGCTTCTAAATGCTGAAAAAACAGCGGAAGTTGTGATGCTTGCATCGAATTCTCTTATTCGTTTTCTTGTGATGGTTATTTAATCGTAGGCCAGTTCAGCTCCCACGGAGAGAGCCAAGTGTCGATACCTTGGGATACCGTTTCATTGTGCCATTTGCTGCCAAGTGCTTTGTGTTCACGCGGGTCGCAAACATAGCAATGTATCTCATCTTGATACGGAAAACACAGCGAAAATGCATGCAAGTAGCCACGGTCGGCCTCATTGCCCGAGTTATAAATAGGATCGCCAACGATACCTGAACCCACTGACTTTAATGCCACGCGAATTTGGTGCGTTTTGCCAGTGTGTGGCTTACATAAAAACAGGCGCTCTCCCGGCTCTGCTGCGAGGGAGAAGAATTGAGTAATCGCAGGATTCGTTTTGCTGTTAACCAGCTTCCATGAAGAACGGCGCGAGCGTTCCATGTCACCCACTACCAGTCCTTGCTTCTTCTTAGGCTTTTTCGAACCAATCGCAAGGTAGAACTTCTCAACTTCACGATCTGCAAATGCTTGCGACAACGCACTTGCTGCTTTTGCGTTGCGACCCAAAAGCAAAATTCCAGACGTCATTTTGTCGAGACGGTGGATAAGATACAACTGCTCATCACCACTCTGTTTCGCTACTTCTTGCAGCAACATGGTATCACCATCGTCCTTATGTACTGAGACGTTGGGATGTTTATTGATGATCAGAAAATCTGGATGGGTGTGTAGAATGTCGAACATAAAAAACTGGCTCCACGTTTGGAGCCAGAAGTATACCGATTCTAAGCAATTAGGCGAGCTTAAACTTGCCCACTAGCGCTTCCAGCTCTTGAACTTTACGGTTCAGACCTTCTACGCTTTGCGAGCTGTCATTCGCCAATTGTAATGAACGGTTTGAGATATCGCTGATCGAAGTAATGTCAGCCGCAATTTCTTTCGTCACTGCAGTTTGCTCTTCCGCTGCCGTCGCGATTGAGTTCACCATGCTTTGAACATGCGCCGCACCAGAAACGATTTCTTCCAATGAGTTCACCGCACCCGAGCTTTGACTCACGCCAATTTCAACCAAACGACAGCCATCTTCCGTGTAAGTCACGGCCTCTTGAGTACCGACTTGAATAGCTTGGATGATCTCACCAACTTCTTGTGTTGCCTTTGTTGTGCGTTCAGCCAGAGCGCGTACTTCATCTGCAACCACAGCAAAACCACGACCAAACTCACCTGCACGTGCTGCTTCAATCGCCGCGTTCAATGCCAACAAGTTTGTCTGCTCTGCGATATCTTCAATCACTTTGATAACCGCGCCGATCTTCTCACCATGAGAGCCTAGACTGTTCATCTGCACCGACATATCCGACATCTGCTGAGATACCTGTTGAATGCTTTCCACCATCTCTACAATCACGGTGCGACCTTGTTCAGCGGTTGATTCCGACTTGCGTGCTTCTTCAAACGTCGCAGCACCTTGCTCGGCAACTTGAGAAATGGTCAAGCTCAGCTCTTCTGCCGCAGTCGCAATCAAGTTTGCTTTATCAGATTGGCTGCTAGCACCAGACACAATATCTTGGCTCACAACGGAAAGCTCACCGGTAACAGATTTCACCTCTTCTGACACGAGCGAAATCGAACCAATAAGACTCGTCAAAGACGCTTGCATCTTATTTAGTGACGTCGCGAGGTTAGCCAGCTCATCACCCGATTTATCCTCAATCGGATCGACGGTTAAATCCCCCTCTGCAACGCGCTGTGCTAATTCATCTAACTTACTCAAACGGTTGGTGATTGAGTTCGACAATAAGTACGCAATCACACCTGTTGCAATCAAAGCGATCGAACCCAACACAGAAATCGTCAGCTCAATACTGTTAAACGAATCAGAAAGATCGAGTAATGCCTCACTGGTGCTTTGGCGACCATCGAGTGATGCGGCATCCAGAATGGATTCAAGTGGTGCTAGATTCGCATCATAAAGTGAGCGAAGGCGAGCAACGTTCTCCTCAGCATTTTCCAAACCGAGGTTGGTCAGAACTTGTGATTCAAAGTCACGGGTAAAGTTACTCATGTAACGCTCGGCTTTTTCAACGTTACGGTAATCTTCACCACCCACCGTTTCTAAGCGTTTAACTTCGGCAATAGCGGCAGAAAACTCCTTTTTATTAACTTGATACTCAGCTTGGGCCCCTGCAACACCAACGATACTACCCAACGCATCGCGATAAACATCGCCAGCTTCATCGATCAAAATAAGATACTGCACTGTTTCAGGAGCGTCGTCCGTTCTCACCTCGTCAGCCACTTCGTGCGAGTTTAATACCTCTAGCATGATAATCCCGGTCATCACTAGCATGATTGCCAAAATGGCACCAAAACTCGCGTACAGTTTTTTACGAACAGACATTGTCACTAATAACCTTCCTTACTCTGATTTCTTATTTCTAACTTAGTTAATCCACATATTTACACATGCTTTGTAAGGGTTATCGGAACGAACTTATGCAACTTGAGTACAAACTTTTGTGATCCACCTCACCCTGCGAGCTATCTCACAATTAATACCCATTATTGATATTAATTCCATCAATCCTATAAATAATGAATATAAAAAAGCGGGAGTCTATGAAGACTCCCGCTTATTAATTTTCGAATTTGGCTGATTGCTGTTCGCTTATAGCTTCTTAGAGAAGATACCCGCTAGAGCAATGATGCCGATACCTAGTAGCATGATTTCGCCCTTACCGCTGTCGAAACCAGACTTGATACCCATGAAGGCTACGATAGCGATAGCAACTGGGATTACGTATTTCACTAGGTTGTACCAAAGACCAAATAGTGGGAACGATACTTTACCGTCGTTCGTGATCTCTTTCTCAAGGTCAGCACGGTTTAGACGCCAGCCTGCGAAGATACATACCAACATACCGCCAACTGCTAGGAAGATCTTATCCGTTAGTAGGTCGAAGATATCAAATGCGCCCGTACCGAATAGTGTTGGACCAACACCACCCAGTGATAGCGATGCGAACACACACAGTGTCGCCATTACAACACTTGCAGAGATAACCGCTGTTGAACGCTTCAGACCTTTCTCATCGATTAGGTAAGAAACCACAACCTCGAGTAGAGATACTGAAGACGTCAGTGCCGCTACTGTTAGACCGATGAAGAACATCAGAGCAAATAGAAGACCAATTACGCCGCCCATTTCAGCAAACAGTTGAGGTACAACTACGAATACCAGACCTGGACCTGCTGCTGGCTCCATACCGAATGCGAACATTGCTGGGAACATTGCTACACCCGCTAGGATTGCAACACCCGTGTCCATTGCCGTAACCATACCAGTTGTTTGAACTAGGTTCTCTTTCTTCTTCAGGTAAGAACCGTAAGTCATCATACAACCCATACCTAGGCTTAGAGAGAAGAATGCCTGACCTAGCGCCGCTAGAACGACATTGCTGTCTACTTTCGAGAAGTCTGGCATGAATAGGAACTCAAGACCTGCCATTGCGCCCGGTAGCATCAAACCTTTCACTGATACAACGATCAGGATAAGGAATAGAAGAGGCATTAGGATTTTACCCGCTTTCTCGATACCGCCAGAAATACCCTTCATTACGATAACGATGTTTAGGAACAGGTAAACACCCATCCACATTAGCGGTTGAACTGGATCAGAAATGAATCCGCCGAAGCTGTCACCAATGGCTTCAGGAGCATTTAGTAGGCCACCACCTACTTTAAAGATGTACGCTAGCGCCCAGCCACCTACTACAGGGTAGAAACCCATGATCAGTAGACCACTTAGTACGCCGATAACACCCGTAAATGTCCAACGACGGTCAGTAGATTTGAAAGCACCTACTGCTGAAAGACCTGTCTTACGACCAATAGCGAATTCAGTAAGCATTACGCTAAAGCCGATAAAAATAACAAATAGAAGGTAGATTGCAACGAACGCACCGCCGCCGCTCTCACCAGCTGTGTAAGGGAATTTCCATATATTGCCTAAACCGACAGCGGAACCCGCTGCTGCCATTACGAAGCCTAGTTTAGACCCCCACGTATCACGTGGTGCTGCTGTATTTGTAGCCACGCTTTTTCTCCAAAATGTATTGTTGTGTTTGCATAGAGATAGGCGTCTAGAATATGTTCGTGTAAAAAATAATGTACACTTTATAAGATGTTTGTATGACGCTCTATGTATGGCAAGTAAAGCAGTTTCAATTTAAAATTGGAACCCCGATCAGCACATTTATCGCACAAATGTATCATTGTTCACGCTAAATGCTGCTTTTTTGCGCAAAAGTTAAAGTTTCATCCAACTTTTCACACCTCAGTAACACAAACCCCCGTTATAAAATTCATTTCACAACACAAAATCACTTATCCGTGATGGTATGAAAATAGTTTCCCGTTCCGGCATTTACGCTTAATATCCATATTGGGCTTATTACTTTTGGCGTATATGGACAAGTTCTATCACTTTATCACCCTCGCTGGCATCGGGCTTTACTGGTTTCTCGTTGCTGGTGTTACTATTCGCGTCGTTTTAAAGCGTCGTGCTGTTAGCGTCTCACTTGCATGGCTGATGATCATCTACATCCTGCCAGTGCTAGGTGTTGCCTGTTATTTCTTATTTGGCGAGCTTAACCTTGGCCGAAAACGTGCAGAACGGGCCAAAGTGATGTTCACACCGTTCCAACAATGGTTCACTCAGTTAAATGATTGTAACGCACATGTTCCAGAAGCAATGGGGCGTCATATCTACCGCATTGATGAATTGTGTAACAACCGTTTGGGCCTTCCAGCTCTGAGTGGCAACACGCTTTCGCTTCAACAGTCACCGGATGAGATCCTTCACTCCATTATTAAAGACATCGAAAACGCGCAACACAGCATCCGCATGGTGTTCTACATTTGGCATCCGGGCGGCTTAGCCGATTCTGTTGCTTCTGCATTGATTCAAGCTGCAAAGCGTGGCGTGGATGTTAAGCTGCTGCTCGACTCAGCTGGTAGCCCGCGCTTCTTCCGCAGTCCTTGGTACAAGATGATGAAAGATGCGGGCATCGATGTGGTGCAAGCATTAGAAGTAAAGATGTGGCGTATTTTCCTGCGCCGTTTGGACTTGCGTCAGCATCGTAAGATCATCGTTATTGATGACGAGATAGCCTATACAGGTTCTATGAACTTGGTCGATCCTGCTTTCTTTAAACAAAGCAGCGGAGTCGGTCAGTGGATTGATATCATGGTGCGTATTACTGGCCCGACAGTGAACGTATTGAGTGCTATCCACTGTTGGGATTGGGAAGTAGAAACTGGCGAGCGCCAGCTACCGACTCACCCTGAATGCCGAGTCGATAATGATGAATTTCAACACCCGATTCAAGTCGTACCATCAGGTCCGGGTATGCCGGAGTACTTGATTTACCAAGTGTTAACCTTGGCAATCAACCAAGCGAATCGTTCTGTGAGGATCACGACACCTTACTTTGTTCCAAGTTCTGACCTACTTGAAACATTGAAGATGACCGCACAACGAGGCATTGATGTAGAGCTTATCATTCCTCATAAAAACGACTCCATGATGGTGCAATGGGCATCACGTGCCTTCTACAGTGAGCTGATGGCAGCGGGTGTGAAAATCTATGAGTTCTATGGTGGCTTGCTGCACACTAAGTCCGTCGTTATTGATGAGCAATTCTGTTTGGTTGGCACGGTAAACATGGATATGCGCAGTTTATGGCTGAACTTTGAAGTGACGCTTGCGGTAGATGATGAAGAGTTCACCAAACAAATGTCATCACTACAAGACGCTTACGTCCAACAGTCACATACAGTCGACAAAGAAGAGTGGGCAAAGCGCAGTATCTTCTCCCGCTTTTTAGAGCGCGTTTTCTATCTATTTAACCCATTACTGTAATAAATAAGATAAAGCCGCTAAATCTCAATAAAACCGACAGATTCATGCTGTCGGTTTTCTTTTTTACGCCCTATACCACTGTTTTTTGAGTGATGCTCGGACAAGTCGTTTCATTTCTATTTTTCCCTTGCAAACCACCCTTGCTCCATGTTTTAAATATTGAAAATCGTAATTTAGACAGGGAATTTTTATGTCAGAAGGCAAAAAGACCAAACTCGTCACCGCTGGTCGTGACAAGAAGTGGACTAACGGTGTGGTTAACCCACCAGTTCAGCGAGCTTCCACCATCGTGTTTGATACCGTTGCAGAAAAAAACCAAGCGATGATCAATCGCACCAACAAAACTCTGTTCTACGGGCGTCGCGGCACAAACACACACTTTGCCTTTCAAGATGCCATGGTTGAAGTGGAAGGCGGTGCGGGCTGTGCCCTTTACCCATGTGGTACCGCTGCAATTTCTAATGCGATCCTGTCTTTTATTGAGACGGGCGATCACATCTTGATGGTTGATACCTGTTACGAACCGACCCGCGACTTCTGCGACACCATCATGAAGAAGATGGGCGTCGAAACGACTTACTTTGATCCTATGATTGGTGAAGGTATTCGCGATCTTATTCAACCGAATACCAAAATCCTTTTCCTAGAGTCTCCTGGCTCAATCACAATGGAAGTGATGGACGTGCCAACGATGGCAAGCATCGCCCATGAGCGTGAAATCATCGTGATGCTGGATAATACTTGGGGCGCGGGCGTGAACTTCTCCCCATTTGATCACGGCGTCGATATCTCTATCCAGGCAGCAACCAAGTACATTGTTGGTCACTCTGATGTGATGTTGGGAACAGCGGTTGCTTCTGAGAAATACTGGGACCAATTACGTGAGCAAAGCTACCTGATGGGTCAATGCGTTTCTCCTGACGATGCATACCTTGGCCTGCGCGGTATTCGTACTTTGGATGTTCGCTTACGCCAGCATGCAGAGAACAGCCTGAAAGTCGCGCAGTGGCTGGCAAGCCGCCCTGAAGTCGATCACGTTCGTCACCCTGCCCTAGAAAGCTGCCCTGGTCATGAGTTCTTTAAGCGCGACTTTACCGGTGGTAATGGCTTGTTCTCATTCGTATTGAAAAGCTCGTACCCGAAAGCAACCACAGCATTCTTGGATGGCATGAAACACTTCAGTATGGGTTACTCATGGGGTGGTTTTGAGAGTTTGATTTTAGCTAATGAGCCAAAGAGCTTTAATAGTTTGCGCACAGTGGCGAATCCGAACTTCGAAGGGACACTTGTCCGCCTGCACATCGGTCTTGAAGATGTTGAAGATCTCATTGCCGATCTTGAAGCTGGCTTCGAGCGTTACAACGCACTCGTACTCGAAAAAGAAGCGTCTTACTAAGTTCCTTCAGATTAGGGTCTGTTGACCTTTTGCGGTTAAATTTTGTTCGGATGGGGACGCCTAGTCAAAAGCGTTTTAATCGCGGCGAGAGGTTTGTAGCCTAGTTATTCTAAGCAAAATCCTCTCAACAAAGAGTAAAACGCTTTTAGCCGAACCCTTTGGGCAGCGTTTGTGGCTCCTTTCTACTGCGTTATCGGCTTATCAGGTAGGGCAACTACATTTCAAAGCCTCTGCCTTGTATAAAGAACCCACAAACTGCTGTAAAAATCAGCTCAAAAGGTCAACAGACCCTAGATATAAACGCCCTAATTTTAGGGCGTTTTAATACTTGCCTACTTTACATGGGCAACCGACGATGTGGTCATCGACCATACCCACTGCTTGCATGAAGGCGTAGCAGATCGTCTCGCCCACAAACTTAAAGCCTTTCTTTTTAAGGAACTTACTCATCGCTTTGGACTGTTCTGTCGATACTGGTACTTGGCTCATGTCTGTCCAATGATTCACTATAGGTTTACCATCAACAAACTGCCATAGAGCATTAGATAGGCTGCCGTATTCTTCGATTAATTGCTTTGCCGCTTTAGCGTTGCTAAATACCGAGTTGATTTTGCCACGATGCTTAACTACGTCGAAGTTTTCAACGATGAACTCAGTACGTACTTCATCACGTTGAATGAGCTTATCTAAGTCATAATTTTCGAATGCTTGGCGATAGCCTTCTCGCTTTTTCAAAATCGTAATCCAACTTAAACCGGCTTGCGCGCCCTCTAACGTGATGAACTCAAACAACACGTTATCGTCATAAACGGGTACACCCCACTCTGCATCATGATATTCACGCTCAAGTGGATGGTTCACCGCCCATGCACACGTATTTTGTTCCATATTCAATCCTTATAAAAACGCCCCTGACGTTAGCCAGAGGCGCTTTAGAACGTTACTTAAACTCAGCCGTTATTTTGGCACTGCCACCCTGTGGAATAGACGATACAACACTGGAACGACAATTAGTGTCAGTACGGTCGCAAAACCCAAACCAAACATGATGGTTACGGCCATCGGTTTAAAGAAGATATCCGGTAGTAGTGGAATCATACCTAGAATCGTAGTGATGGCAGCCATACATACAGGACGAACACGACTGACCGCTGCATCCACAACTGCGTCGTACGCTTCTTTACCCGACTTCATTTCAATCTCAATCTGATCAAGCAGTACGATACCATTTTTCAGCACCATACCTGATAAGCTCAAGAAGCCTAGCAATGCCATAAAGCCAAATGGCGTATTCAGGGCGAGTAGACCGGTTGTTACACCGATCAATGCCAGAGGCACCGTTAGCCAAACAATCAATGGCTCTTTGATTGAGTTAAACAAGAAGATAGTAATCAAGAACATGAACAGGTAGCCCATCGGCATCGTCGTAAACAATGACGCCTTGGCATCGCCTGATGATTCATATTCTCCACCCCACTCTAGCGAGTAACCCGGTGGCATTTCGATGGCTTCAATCGCTGGCTGTAGACGTTTTTGCAGTGTTGCTGCCGTCTCTTCACCTAAGATATCCGGATCTGCCATCACCGTTAGCATGCGCTTACGGTTCTTACGAACAATAATTGGGTCTTCCCAACGCATATCGTAGCCCATGGTCACCTGTTGTAGAGGAATAAATTCACTCTGCGCAGGACTCCAAATCTTCATACCTTCGATGTTACGAATGTCGATACGCTCATCTTCAGGTAGTCGCGCAACGATTGGCATTAGTGTGGTGCCATCGCGGTATAGACCGATCGTCATGCCCGAGAACGACATAGATAGGAAATCATCAACGTCAGACTTGGTGATGCCGTAACGACGAGCTTGGCTCTCGTTAAATTGAGGCTCTAGCACTTGTGTACGTTCACGCCAGTCATGACGGATGTTAGTCGCACCAGGATCGGCGTACATTACGTCCATCACTTGCGCTGCGATAGTACGAAGCACAGTAGGATCAGAACCAATGATACGCGCTTCGATCTTCGCACCGCCACCAGGACCCAATTCAATTTGCTTTAACTTGTAGTTAATTTCTGGGTAGTTGGTTTTGATGTGCTCTCTAAAGCGATCCATTAATGGCGCTAAGGCTTCATAGTTCTCAACACGCGTGGTGATCTCACCGTAAGCTGCGTAGCTTTTCTCTGGCGCATAAGTCAGCATGAAACGCTGCAAGCCTTTACCAGCCGTTGTGGTAATGTGATCAACGTGATCTTGCTCAGCAAGCCAACCTTCCAGCTCTTTCAGCGTGTCATTCGTCGCTCGAATATCTGTCCCTTCAGGCAGCCACACATCCAATTGGAAAATAGGCGTGGTTGAAGATGGGAAGAAGGCTTGTTTAACGTAGGTAAACCCGTAGACACTTGCCGCCAGTCCCGCAACCAACACAACAACAGTGAACCATGCGCGGCGCATACAGAAGCTCAAGAACTTCTTGTACATGACAAACACAATGCCATTGTATGGGTCATTGTCTTCGCCTTCACCACTCTTAATTTTCTGGCCTTTGAAGAAGATGTCCGCAAAGAATGGCGTTAACGAGATTGCAGTGAACCAACTCAGCATGAGCGAGATAAGCAGTACCGTAAACAAGGTACCACAGTACTCACCCGTCGAGTCTTCAGACAATCCGATCGGTGCAAATGCAGTTACCGCGATAACCGTCGCACCCAATAGTGGCCACTTGGTTTGCGTGACAATGTCTGTTGCAGCTTGCAGTCTCGTTCGCCCTTTTTGGGTGCCTATCAATATCCCTTCCACGACCACGATGGCGTTATCCACCAGCATACCCAGTGCGATAACCAGAGCACCCAAAGAGATCCGCTGTAGGTCGATGGCTAAGTACTTCATGAAAATGAAGGTACCTAATACGGTCAACAACAAGATCAAACCAATCAGCAAACCAGAGCGCAAACCCATAAAGAAGAGTAGAACAACAATTACGATACCAACCGCTTGTGCCAAGCTGATAACGAAACCACTGACCGACTTGTCCACTTCTTTCGGTTGGTTGTAGATCTCTGAAATCTCAACGCCAACGGGTTGCTGGTACTTCAGCTCTGCAACACGACGGTCAAATGCTTTGCCCACTTCAACAACGTTCACACCCTGAGCAAAGGAAACACCCAAGTTCAGCGCCAATTGGCCGTTATAGTTGATGATGTTGGTTGGGACATCGACGTAGCCACGTTTAATTTCGGCAACGTCTTTCAAAAAGATAAGCCCTTGTGCACCCGACTCGGTCAACAATAGATCGCCAAGCTCATCAACACTTTGGAACTCACCAGTTGGTTGAATGCGTATGTATTCGTCACCAATTCTTATCGCACCGGCGTCAGAAACGACGTTTTGGGTCGACAGTAAGTTAAAGACGGTATTTGGAGAAAGACCAAGACTGCTTAGCTTCTTCATCGAAATTTCAATGAAGACTTGCTCTTGTTGTTGGCCTGAAACCGAAACCTTACTCACCCCATCAACCAGTTCAAGCTCACGCCTTAAATAGTCAACATAGTCGAGCAGTTCTTTATAGCTGTAGCCATCACCAGTGACCGCAAGCAAGATCCCATATACATCACCAAAGTCATCAATGACCGACGGTTCGTTTACTCCCGGCGGTAATGAGCCTTTTAGATCGTTGACCTTACGGCGTAACTCATCCCATATTTGCGGCAAGTCATCTGGACCATAGTTGTTTTTCATGGTCACAGTGATTTGTGATAAACCACGGCTAGAAATCGAGTTAACTTCATCCACATAAGTGAGCTGCTGGATGGCTTTTTCCAGTGGATAAGTCACCTCTTCCTCTACCTGTTGCGGGGTTGCACCAGGGTAAGAAGTCACCACCATTGCATCTTTGATCGTAAAGGCCGGATCTTCTAGGCGACCTAAACCAAAGAAGGCAGAGACACCACCAATCAAAAAGATCAGCGATACCATCCAACTGATTACACGGTTACGAATGAAATACGCCGCGATGCCCGTTACGTTTTCATCATCATCTTTTTGAGGCACAACATTGTTTTGTTCACTCATTGAGTTGCCTCCTGCTTAACCACTTCCACTTTCATGCCATCTCTTAATCGGGAAACACCGGCGACAACCACTTTGTCGTCAAGCTCTAGGCCATCGAGAATCTGTACCGAGGTCTGCGACGCTTTGCCAGCGCGGACTTGCTTACGAGTCACCGTATTGTCGTCATTCAAGACCCAAACAAACTTGTTCTCGCGACTCAAGTCATCACCATCAGCATTGAAGATCGCCTCAATTGGCACGTTGATGCCGATATTGAGATCGAGACCTGTTTTCTCATCTTTTGATGTTACATCCACTGCCATACCGTCAAGGATGTATTCATCTTCCGGCATTGGCAGCGACAGCGTCACGGTAAACGTGCCAGTGTCTGGATCAGGCTGTGTTGTAAACTCTTTGATATGCGCTTCATATTCGTTACCACTCGGTACACGAACCACGGCATTGATACCCGATAAAAGCTCTTCTGTCGGAGGCTGGTTCACATACAAACGATCTGGGAGCTGAATCAGAACCTCAACGCGGTCCACACTGTGAATATTCACAATGTATTGACCAACTTGAATGTTCTCAAACTGATCGACGTTTACGCGAGAGATGATGCCGTCAACTGGCGCTTTCAGCTCCGTAAATGACAAACGCAGTTTTGCAAGCTCCAGTTCCGCGAGTGCAATTTGGCGTTGTGCTGCAATTTCATCAAATTGAGATTTTGCCAATAAACCTTTTTTCACTAGAGGCGCAGAACGGCGATATTGACTGTCTACGACAGAAAAACGCGCCGATGCGTTATCGACATCCAGTTGGTAATCGGTTGGGTCTAGCGTGGCAATCACGTCACCTTTAATGACCTTGTCGCCCTCTTTGACTAATACGCGACTTACCTCTCCCGCTACACGGAAACTCAGATGTGAACGATCAGCAGCGTTCGCTACAGCGGGAAAATACAAGTTGTCATCAACCTTTTTTCCTTCCAAGGAAGCAACGCGAACACGAGGGGTTTCTAATTCTCTTTCCGGCCCTTTATCACCACAGCCAGCAAGTAATATCGCCGCACATAGAGTGGTTAAAGCTAAGACTCCTTTCATATTACAATCCTCGCTCCTTCACCCACTCACGAACCTTAATACCCGGCTCAATGACATTCACGCCAGATACGATGATTTGGTCACCATCATCCAAGCCCGCCTCAATTTGTTGTTCCTCATTTAGAGTGACAGACGCTTTTTCGACAATGCCTTGGTCAGTGACTCGCCAAACGCACGTCTTACCATCTTCAGTGAAGATCGCTGAACTCGGGATTCTTGTTGCGCCCGCATTTTCAGACACTAAATGTACGTTCCCAGACATACCAGGCAAGATACCTACCCCTTCAGGGCGTGCCATTACCATGGTGACTTTATAACTGCCGGTTTTTGGGTCCGCTTCAGTATCAATTTCTTGGAAAGTCAGCTCAAACGACTGCTCAGGAAACGCATCAAACGTCATCGTCGCGTACGCATTGGCTCCTTGAGTAAATTTACTCAGCAAGTGGTCTGGTAGCTGGAACTGCACTTTCATCACTTGATTGGTTTGAATGTTCATGACGCCTTCTTTCGCCGCCACGTATTCATGATTTTCAGCAGGAAGATAAGAAATTGTGCCGTCATAAGGGGCAACAAGTTTAGTGTATCTCAGGTTCGCTTTAGCCTGATTCCACTGTGCTTTTGCCGAGTTGTGATTGGCTTTTGCTGCGTCGAAATCTTGCTCGGAAACCACTTGCTCTTTACGAAGCTTTTTCGAACGTTCGTATTGAACATCCGCTAAGGTGTAATTCGCGCGAGCTTGTTTTTCTAGGAGTGAGTACTCGTCAGGGTTGAGTACGGCAAGTACATCGCCTTTGTTAACCATTTGTCCAGCATTCACTTCTATTGATTGAAGTAAACCTGGCACTCGGAATGCGAGTACTGCTCGGTCGCCGGCTTCTGTGGTGGCAGGAAAATGTCTTTCAAACTGAGCATTGCCTACAGAGACCGTGAAGAGTTTGGCGGGCCGAGATTCGGGTTCTGGGACTGGTGGTAGCTCTTTTCCACATCCAGAGAGAACCGTCATGACAGCGATTGGAATGAGCGCTTTTCTCATGTTAATTCATCCATTTAAGATCCATTCCTTTTAAGGTAGATGAATTTACACCATTCTTCTAGAGTAGAGCGGGCTATTTTTTCTTTAAAATGAGTAATTTGAGACAATAAAGCAGGCCGATGCCTGCTTTATCAATCAAGTCATAATTAATTATCAGAGCTTATTAAACTCTCTGTTTACGCGATATGCGTCGGAAGTGACATACGCTTCCATACTACGGATTTTGCCATCGAGGCGGCCTAAATCGCTTTCTAAAACACTCAGCAGTTGGTCAGGACTTTGCCC
Organism: Vibrio sp. M260121; assembly: GCF_036533715.1. Classification (NCBI taxonomy): domain Bacteria; kingdom Pseudomonadati; phylum Pseudomonadota; class Gammaproteobacteria; order Vibrionales; family Vibrionaceae; genus Vibrio; species Vibrio sp. M260121. Next base: position 64,135 of record NZ_JATABF010000030.1, read on the forward strand.
TTTCTGCCAAGGTTTACTTTTCAGCGTGTGCTCTTGACGAGACTTAATGTTTTCAGTGTAGGTCACCGGCTGCTTTTCTAGCATGAAGGTCATCGCAATATAGGCCAACAAGACTAGGAAAGTACCACCCAACAAAGCGGCGGAAATCACAACGATACGAATCAACCAAACTTCCGCGCCAAAGTAGTTTGCGACTCCGGCACACACGCCGGAGATCTTGCCATTTACTGGGTCACGATACAGTTCTCGTTTAATCATACTTACGTCTCCACGTTGGGGATTCTGAGTCTAGGATACGCTCCAATGTTTCAACTCGAGACTGCATCGCTTCCGCTTTTTCAGACAGTACCTGAAGGCGCTCAAGATCTTGGCTCGACAGTGCACTATCTGCTTTGCGTTTGCTGCGATAGTGTAAGAAGAGCCATAGTGGAGCGACAAAGATTAAAAAGACAATCAATGGTCCAGTAATAAAAAATGTCGACATAAATGGCTCCTTTCTTATTTATCGTTCGATGACATCTGTTCTTTCAGTTTTGCCAACTCTTTTTCAATTTCGTCTTGTGCTTGTAGCTCAGCAAACTCTTGGTCTAGCGACTTTGCATTACCCGTTTTCGCGTATAGATCCGCTTCCGCTTCCATCTCGTCAATCTTACGAGAGTATTGCTCGAACTTTGCCATCGCTTCGTTTGTACGGCCTGCGTGAAGTTGCTTTTGTACATCACGACGGTTAGATGCCGTTTGGTTACGAATCGCTAGCGCTTGCTGCTTCGCGCGAGTTTCTGTGATTTTTGCTTCTAGCTTACCGATTTCGCCTGTTAGCTTCTCGATCGTTTCTTCTACAAGTGTTTGTTCAGTGTGAAGACCTTTAATCACTTGCTCTAGCTTTTGCTTTTCAATCAGAGCAGCACGCGCCAAATCTTCACGCTCTTTCACGAGTGCTAGGCTTGCTTTTTGGCCCCACTCAGTGATTTGCTCTTCTAGTGCTTCTACTTTGCGAGCCAACTCTTTTTTGTCTGCAATCGCTTTCGCCGAGTTAGTACGCACTTCTACAAGTGTGTCTTCCATTTCTTGGATGATAAGACGGATCATTTTTTCAGGATCTTCCGCCTTGTCTAGCAATGCACTGATGTTTGAGTTAACGATATCTGCAAAACGAGAAAAAATACCCATAACGGAACTCCTCTTTTTTCCTATTAAAACTCGACAAGGTGGTGATTCACCTTGTGTCTCCCTTTACATATAACAAGTAGCGTGCCAACTTTTATTGTCTATATTAAACAATAACTTACGCATTTTGTTGTTGTTGCATACCGTTATGCTATGATGGTTTTTACCAACTGTTGGTAAATTTCACCAACTTCAATACTGTAAATCTTGGCCAGACAGAAAATAAGAAGGATTTTATGAAGCAGAACCTCATTGGTGAATCGCCCGCCTTTCTCGCCGTATTAGATAAAGTATCACAACTTGCGCCGATTGAGCGTCCCGTTCTTATTATTGGGGAGCGAGGCACAGGTAAAGAGCTCATCGCGCAACGTTTACACTATTTATCAAAGCGTTGGGATAAGCCACTGCTTTCTCTAAACTGTGCGACATTAAGCGAGGGTTTGATTGACTCAGAGCTGTTTGGTCACGAATCGGGGTCATTTACAGGGTCGAAAGGTAAACATAAAGGCCGCTTTGAACGCGCCGAAGGTGGCACCTTGTTCCTTGATGAATTAGCGACCGCGCCACTCCTCGTTCAAGAAAAACTCCTACGTGTGATTGAATATGGCGAATACGAGCGCGTTGGTGGACACACTGCATTAACTGCAGACGTTCGCTTGGTTTGTGCAACCAATGCTGATTTACCAAAACTGGCAGAGCAAGGGGATTTCCGTGCGGATTTGCTCGACCGTTTGGCCTTTGATGTCATTATGCTTCCGCCACTGAGGGAGCGAAAAGAAGACATCCTTTCCCTTGCCGAGCATTACGCGATCAAGATGTGTCGTGAATTGCAGTTAGAATACTTTGTTGGCTTTACGGAAGAGGCACAACAGTCACTGCTCGATTACGAATGGCCGGGCAACGTTCGTGAATTAAAGAATGTGATTGAACGAGCAATCTATCGTCACGGCCTCAATTCAGATCCTATCGAACACCTTATCTTCAACCCATTTCAAACGGGTTGGGATAACTCGCTCGGCCACACTGCCGCTCAGGAAGAAACCGAGACAACAGAGGCCACTCCGCACTCCGCAATCCACTTCCCTCTGGACTACAAGCAATGGCAAGAAGATCAAGATATTGAACTGCTCAACCGAGCACTAGAAGAAGCGAAGTTTAACCAACGCCAAGCCGCAGAATTATTGGGGTTAAGCTACCACCAGCTTAGAGGTATGGTCAGAAAATATGGCTTAGTCGGTCAAGGATAATTGCCACATGCCCTCTCACTCGAGTAATGGCTAACTATACTGAAGGAAAACAAGCGGTTTTAGTAAACGCGAGTGTTTTACACAAATTCGTGAGCAATTTGAGAGGCAAATAAGGTCAACAACCAGACAATGATACGGTAATTTGATCTAACACCCCGCGACTCAACGATTTTATGTTTGGAGCGAGTTGGCAAAGGTGATAAATTAGCGAGATCATTTTCGCTTGTCATCCTTGAAGCAAAAAGCTGAGGGAGCAAGCAAAGTCCAATGACCATTTCATATTATGAAAGCTTTTATAAGACTATCGCTGAGCCTGATTGGTATTAGCTTACTCACCGCATGTGGTGATGAAATCGATCACAATGATATTCGAGAGAATGGCTTTGTGTTTTGTGGGCAAGGTAAGCCAACCACGTTTAACCCTCAGCTCATTGACAGCGGCATCACTGCCGAAGCACTTAGCCCTCAGCTGTACGATACGCTGCTCACACTTGATCCCAAAACCCATCAACCCGTTGCAAATCTTGCAGAAAATTGGTCCGTTAATGAAGAAGGCACCGAATACACGTTTAGTCTTAAACAGGGTGTCCAGTTTCAAAAGACAGCATGGTTTACACCTACCCGGCCTTTTAATGCACAAGATGTGGTATTCAGCTTCAAGCGAATCATTGATGTAGACCATCCGTTTCACGACGTCGGTGGTGGTTTTTATCCATGGTTTGCAGGTTTGGATTTCCAAAACTTGGTGAAAGATGTTGTCGCTGTGGATAACAACACAGTGAAGTTTGTGCTCTCTCAACCTAATTTTGCCTTTTTAGCCAATATTGCGACCAGTCATGCCGTGCTACTTTCTGCCGAATATGGCCAGCAACTCGCAGCAAAAGATGAGAAAGAACAGATCGATATTTTACCTATCGGTACTGGTCCTTTCCAACTCAAAGAGTACCAAGTGAACGACTTGATTCGTCTTGAGCGCCATCCTAAATATTGGAAGTCGCCAGCCAAGATGGAACAGGTGGTGTTCGACATTTCTCACCGCGGTACTGGCACGCTCGCTAAACTGCTTAGAAACGAGTGTGATGTGCTTGCATCACCAATTTCGAGTCAGATTCCAATCATTCAAGAAACGGAAGAGCTAGAGTTAACCGCAACGCCTGCTAATAACGTCTCATTTATCGCGATTAACACTGAACACCCAGCTCTGCGCGATGCTCGTGTTCGCCAAGCATTGAACCTAGCGATCAACCGCCAGAACATTCTTGATTCAGTGTATTACGGCACTGGCACTCAAGCTTACACCCTACTTCCACCTAACTCTTGGGCTTACCAAAAAGACAGCGTGAAAATACGTTATGACCGTAATTATGCTCTAGCCCTTCTTCGAGAGGCGGGTTACGAGAAAGGTCTGCAACTGACTATGTGGGTGCCATTGGAACCACGCGCCTTTAACCCAAGTCCGCGTAAGACCGCAGAGCTGATTCAAGCAAACTTCGCAGACATTGGCGTCGAGTTACGACTGCTGACCGATGACCGCTTTGAACGTACCCAACTGGAAAACATCAATGATGTAGACTTGCTGCTCACCGGATGGATTGGTGATACAGGCGATCCGGATAACTTCTTCCGCCCTCTGCTGTCTTGTGAATCAGAACGCGTTGGTTTGAACGTTTCGATGTGGTGTAACGATGATTTCGACTTCTTGTTGGATCTTGCACTAGAAACTCAACAGCAACGTTACCGCTTGAACCTATATCGCCAAGCGCAGAATATTCTCAATGAAGAATTCCCAGTTATTCCATTGGCTCACGGCGTTCAATTCCGTGTCCACGACAAATCGCTGAAAGGTTTTAAATCGAGCCCTTTCAATGCACAACCTTTTGATAGAGTTGAGAGAATCCATTAATGTTTTGGTACGCCGTAAGACGTCTTAATCTATTTGTCATCACTTTGATGATTCTCACGTTAGTGGGCTTTTCGCTATTGCGTTTGGATCCGAGTTCTCATTGGGCAAACGTTGAATTTTGGTCAGGTTGGCAAAGCTACCTTGTTGAGCTTTCACAGCTCAATTTTGGTATCAGCAAAAACGGAAATCCAATTTACGATGAGTTAGCCATTGTCTTCCCTGCAACACTCGAGTTGTGTTTCTTTGCCTTTGTCGTTTCATTGCTTATCGGTATTCCTCTGGGCACGATTGCAGGCATGAAACAGGGTAAATGGTTAGATACCAGCATCTCATTTATCTCTATGTCTGGTTACTCGGCGCCTATCTTCTGGGTTGCGCTGATGTTGATCATGATGTTCTCGTTGCAGTATCACGTGTTCCCCGTTGCTGGCCGCTATGACTTACTGTACGAGATTGACCACGTAACGGGTTTCGCGATCATTGATGCATTCATGGCAAAAGGTGAATACCGAGCACACGCGCTGCAAAGTGTTATCGAACACATGATCTTGCCATGTTTAGTATTAGCGCTTGCTCCTACTACCCAAGTTATCGGCTTAATGCGCGCATCAGTGGCAGAAGTGATGAGCCAAAACTACATTCGTGCTGCGCGAATCAAAGGTTTATCCAACCGCGAGATCGTGACACAACACGTGCTACGTAACGCCATTCCGCCTATTGTTCCAAAAGTTGGTGTTCAGCTTTCTAGCATGATCACGCTAGCGATCATTACTGAATCTATCTTCAACTGGCCGGGTATTGGTCGTTGGTTGTTGGATGCACTTTCAAATCAAGATTACGCTTCTATTCAAGCAGGCGTAATGGTGCTAGCAACCCTTGTTTTAACTGCCAACATCCTCTCGGATTTGATTGGTGCCATGATTAACCCTCTGGTGAGAAAGGAATGGTATGCTAACAAATAACGTTTATCAGGAAGAGCGCATTCCAACTCAGTTCGAACGATTCTGGCGTAGCTATCGTGCCAACAGCTTGGCAATGTTTGGCTTGTGGTGCCTGATTTTCATCATCCTGATCACCATCTTTGCGCCATTACTTGCGCCTTATGATCCACAAGCTCAATCGGGCGAACTACTTGTGCCTCCATCATGGGCACCAGCAGGCGCCGTGGACTACTTTCTTGGCACAGACGATTTGGGTCGTGACATCCTTTCGCGTCTGATTATGGGTTCTCAGCTGACATTCGGTGCAGCCGTCGCCATAACGGTCATTGCTGGTTTGATTGGCTGTTTTATCGGTGTTTTGGCAGGCATGACTAAAGGTCTGTTATCGAGTACTTTGAACCACTTGCTCGATACCGTAATGTCGATCCCATCTCTACTACTGGCTATCATCTTCGTGGCTTTCCTTGGCTTTGGTGAGTTCAATATCCTTCTGGCTATCTGCTTGGCTTTGATTCCGCGCTTTATTCGCTCGGTGTACATCGCGGTCCATACGGAAGTAGAAAAAGACTACATCATGGCGGCTCGCCTAGATGGTGCCAATGACTTCTACTTACTGTGGAACTCGATTCTGCCAAACGTACTCACTGTTATCGCAGCAGAAATCACACTGGCACTATCTGTAGCAATTTTAGATATCACAGCACTAGGCTTCCTTGGTTTGGGTGCTCAAGCACCAAGTACTGAATGGGGCGCAATCCTTGGCGACTCCGTTGAGCTGATTTACATCGCACCATGGACCGTGACGCTACCGGGTCTCACCATTATGTTTACCGTGGTTGTTCTAAACTTAGTGGGTGAAGGTGTACGCCAAGCGCTCAATGCGGGGATCGAATAATGCCGTTACTAGATATTCGACATTTAACCATTGAAATTGAAACACCATCGGGCCTAGTGAAAGCCGTAGACCGTATGAGCATTACCCTAAACGAAGGGGAAATACGCGGCCTAGTGGGTGAATCTGGATCAGGTAAAAGTCTCGTAGCCAAAGCAATTGTTGGCGTTTGTAAAGACAACTGGAAAGTCACCGCGGACCGAATGCGCCTCGGTAACATCGACTTACTTCAATTGACGCCGAAAGAGCGCCGACGAGTGATTGCGCGTGACATCGCGATGATCTTCCAAGAGCCTTCAACCTGTTTAGATCCTTCTGAAGAAGTAGGACGTCAGTTGATCGAATCGATCCCTTCTCGCTCTTTTGAGGGCAAATGGTGGGAGCGATTCAAATGGCGTAAGAAGCAGGCGATTGCCCTGCTCCACAAAGTCGGTATCAAAGATCACAAACGTTTGATGGGCAGCTACCCATACGAACTGACAGACGGTGAATGTCAAAAAGTCATGATCGCAATGGCGATTGCAACCAAGCCGAAAATCTTGATTGCCGACGAGCCAACCAACGACCTTGACCCTATTACCCAGTCACAGATTTTGCGTTTGTTGAGCCGAATGAACCAGCTTAACAACACCACGATTGTGTTGATTGGGCACGACTTGACCACGATTACTCAATGGGCGAATCGTATTACGGTAATGTACTGCGGCCAGTCGGTTGAGTCTGCCGATACAGAAAAACTGATTGCGGCTCCAAAACACCCGTATACCGCAGCACTACTCAAAGCGATGCCAGACTTTAATGACTGGATCCCTCATAAGCAGAAACTTCAATCGTTGCCGGGTTCCATCCCTCCTTTGCAGCACTTACCAATCGGTTGTCGATTAGGGCCGCGTTGTCCTTATGCGCAAAGACAATGTGTAGAGATTCCACACACTAAGCGTATTAAGAATCACAAATTTAGCTGTCACTTCCCATTGAACACGGAGAAACATTCATGAGTGCGTTGCTTGAAGTCGATAACCTATCGAAACAGTTTGTCACGCGCTCTGGTCTGTTCAAACGCACAGTCAAGGAAGCGGTAAAACCGGTTAGCTTTACTCTAGAGCCGGGTCAAACCATTGGCTTTATCGGTCAAAACGGTTCAGGTAAATCAACCCTAGCACGTATGCTTGCTGGTGTGGTTGAGCCAAGCTCTGGCGAGATTCGCGTGAATGGTGAACGTCTAGAGCACAAAGATTATTCGACGCGCTGTAAGCTGATTCGTATGATTTTCCAAGATCCAAACACCTCTTTGAACCCGCGCATTCAGATTGGCCGCATTTTGGAAGGTCCGTTAAAACGAAACACTAACATGCCGCCGGATGCACGTATGAAGCGTGTAAAAGATACTCTGTTGCGCGTAGGTTTGCTGCCAGAGCATGCTTATTTCTATCCGCAAATGCTTGCAGCAGGTCAGAAGCAGCGTGTTTGTCTTGCTCGTGCTCTTATCCTGCAACCTTCCATCATCGTTGCTGATGAGGCACTAAACGGTCTAGACATGGCGATGCGCTCTCAGATCATCAACTTATTCTTAGAGTTACAAGAAGAGATGGGCTTATCGTTTGTTTACGTGTCTCAGCATATTGGCATCGTGAAACACATTACCGACAAAGTAATGGTGATGCATGAAGGCGAAGTGGTGGAATTTGGTGAGACAAACCAAGTGCTGACCAACCCAGAGCATGCGATTACTCAGCGATTGGTAGAGAGCCACTTCTACAAAGCGCCAAACCACTAAAGATTGAGCGAGTAATACGTTTCAAGTATTCACTTCCTAAAAAAGCTTCCTCTAAAAACAACAAAGCCTGCATCAACGCCTGTCTCTTATACACAAATCCCCAAGCTTGTAGCTTGGGGATTTTTTTTGAACTCTTTAACGTGTGTGCGATCTGATCACTTACTATTCCTCACTGAAACACTAAGATGACATATTCAGACGCTAAACTTTGGGCACAAGAACAAT
>NZ_JATABF010000031.1:0-72242 GCF_036533715.1 Vibrio sp. M260121
CTCGGCCGGTCAACTCGACGGCGGGATATTAAATTCACCCACTCAATTTTCGGATGGTGCCCCGGGCCGGACTTGAACCGGCACAACGCGAACGTCGAGGGATTTTAAATCCCTTGTGTCTACCAATTCCACCACCAGGGCAACGCAATCAATGCGATGGTAACACCATCTGTTCTAACGACCTTCACCGTGAGAACGAGGCGTACTTTAACGGATTAAGATTTTAGGTCAACAAAAATTCTTATATTTATCAATCAAGTGAACACTAAGTGCCCTTTTCGGATAAATCACCATCGTTCAGTCCAATAATTGTCCATGAATAATTAACTTGTTCCGTCATCGAACTAAGTCAAGCAACCTGTTAACCAGTGTTCACTCAGAGAACAACTGCCCCAAATTCGCTATCTATCAGATAAACATAAACTTTTATCCATCACTTAAATAACTGTCTCACTGAAGTGAACACTGTGTACACCTCTTAACAGTTATTTTGGCTACAAACTCATTAGTTAATAAACAAATTCAATAACTTAAGGTTTGGTTCATTTCTTGCTCTTAAGTGGGCAACCAATGGATAGTCTCTTAGGTGAATATTGCTAGCGTCACCTCGAAGGCTTTTTTGGTCAAGGAATGAGGGTTCTTTACTTAAGTCGCTGATAAAGTGTCAGTTATGCCTTAGACACTATGGTGTGTTCAGCGTTCATGTAGCCCTCTTGTTCAAACTTTCGAATAAAAAGAAGGTCAATGATGGAACGATTAATACACAGCCGATTAAGCAAAGTGATGAGTGTCATCTTTGTTAGCTCGGCGGCATTGTATGGCGTAACGAGTCATTCTCCTGCTCAAGCGGAAGCCTATAACCTCTCACCAACAGAAAAACTCTGTATGGCAGATGCTTATTTGCAAGAGCCGGGAAACTCATTACCAAGAGATGCTTTAAACTGTACCGCTAATGACGTTGAGATCACGCAAGTGATTCCCGTCGATCCGAATGCAGAATGTAACCTTGGAGATACCTTCTCTTTCCAAGCTGACGTTACCGTGCGAACCAACGCAAACGAACGATACGACACCACCTTTTATCTTCCTTTAACTGAGGCTAGCCCTCAGGTCGTTCAAGGTAACTTTAGAAACTGTAGCATGATTCTGCCCGTGCCAGGAGGAAGTGGTGAGACTGCTGATGCTCAGTTAGATGGCGATGCTTGTGGTGACATCACTAAAGCTTTCGGTCCGGACGAATACACACTGCTTAACGAAACCATTACCATGCTCTGTTCAGATAACGACGGCGACAACCGAGCCGACTTTACCTATTGTGCAGCATGGGATAATCAAGAACGAGATAACTGTACGATCGATGAAGATCCGTACGCTGGTCAGATCCCAAATACCAAATCTAAATGTAACTGTGACACCTTTAATATTGATGTGTTCATCAAACCATCACCACCAGATATCGTAAAATCTGAAGGTGCCCCTAGCTCTCACCCAGAAGCAGGCGGCGAGTTTACCTTTAATCTAAGTTTCACTAACCCTAACGCTCAAACATCGTTATTCATTAGTGCATTAACCGATGAAATCGACATCAACGGCGATGGCACTTATGACGTTAGCTTCGATCTTTGGGGAGCGACCTCTGGCCCTGCTATGGCTGACGGTGTTTATCTGACATCGACTAACTGTCCAGTCGGTACACCTCTGTATGAAGTAGCTCCGAGCGCAACCTACAGTTGTGAGTTCAAAGTCTTTGTCGTAGATAGTGACCTTCCGGATATACCAAACCCTGAACTCTATAAAGACGTTGTCAAAGTAACGTTACAAGACAAGAACGGCGATCCTGTTGTGAACGGCGATACTTGTCCCGTTGGGGTTGGCAACGCGGCACTTGGCGATCGTTGTAGTGTCGAACGACAAGTCCAGATTACCAATATCCCACCAGCGATTAGCGTAGTTAAGTCAGCGGATAAAAATGAAGTACTTGAGCCTGGAGAAAATGTCACATTTACGTTCGACGTGACTAACGACTCCGGTACATTTGATTCTCCTATCGAACTCGTGAGCTTAGTCGACACCATCTATGGTGATCTAAGCGCAATTGGGGCTGAGAGTAACTGTCTTGATAACCCTGTAACGATAGCATTTGGTGCAACATACAGCTGTTCCCTAAGCGTCTTTGTTGCTGGCGATGCAGGTGATAGTTTCACAAATACAGTGACAGCAATCGCGAGAGACAACGAGAATGACACAGCCAATGCTATGGATTCTCACACCATCATGGTTCTTGATGTTCCTTCTATGATTACGCTAGAAAAAACAGCCAATCCAACATCAGTGTTTGAGACAGGCGATAATCCAACCTTGTTCAGAGATGTTGATTACACCTTCTACTTCACGGTCAAAGACACAATAGATGACGTCTCAACATCCGACACTGTGGTCTTCTCTAGCCTGAATGACGACCGTTTCGGAACACTCACTGACGACTGTATGGTAGACATGAAAAATGGCGGCGCTATCACGCCAACCGGGTTAAACGGGTTTGAGTTAGACCCAGGCGAAACAGCAAGCTGTACCATCACTTTGCAAGTCCAAGGCAATGCCGGTGATAGTCACGTTAACGTCGCCACTATTAATGGTACTGACGAAGACGGTCTAGGTGTAAGCGCAATGGATGATGCTACAGTAACGTTTGATCCACTTGCTCCAGATACGGATATCGCATTCGCATTGAGTGGTTTGGTTATTATTCAACTTACCAACGCGTCTGAAGTGGACAATGTCAAGTTAACTGGTTTGACTCTGCGTGGCGTTGATATTATCGATGGTAATGGCAATGCCAACTTTACCATCTTTAATACTCAAGGCGGCACCCACAGTGGTATGACGTATCCACCTTGTAACATCGGACAAGAACTCGGTTACAGCGGTTCAGGCAACAACGTTTACACCTGTGCGTTTACCGTAGAACTTCGACCTGGTCTGGAAAATACCGATCCTATTACCTTCCAAGCGCAAGGTGTACTAGACGGTATTGTAGCAACGGTTGAAGACGATGATGGTGATGCGTTAACCAACTTCGTATCTATCGAAGTCAACACTGTCGAGTAACCAACACAGAGAACTTCACGTTCTTAACATTAAAGGGGCAGCGTCATTGCCCCTTTTCTCAATCCATACAAGGGGATATCACTATGTTGAAGTATGGAAAAAGCATTTACGTTATGCTGCTGTCGGTTGCGCTGGTCATTGGTTGTCAACCAGCCAATGATGAGAAAGTTGAATCCGAATTAGCCGCATTAAGACAAGAAGTAAAAGACTTAAAAGCGCAGGTTGAAAGCATTAACTCAGACATTGAGTTAGCTAAAGAAAATGCAGCCAAAGCGGCCAAACCAAAATTCAGGACTTTACCCGATCAAAAAGACTTTGATGGCAATGGAACCATTCCGTCTATGGGCGCTGACAACGCGACAATCGCGATCATCGAGTTTTCTGACTACCAATGCCCTTACTGCAAACGCTTCACCGACAACACATTCGCAAAGATCAAAGAAAACTATGTCGACTCAGGAAAAGTTAAGTACTTAACAAGAGACTTTCCACTGGGATTCCATCCACAAGCTAAAGGTGCCGCAATTGCTGCCAATTGTAGCTTTAAGCAAGGTGAGTATTGGCCAATGCGACACGCTTTGTTTTCAAATATGCGCAACTTAAATACCGCTTTGTACCAAAAAACCGCAAGTGACTTAAAGCTGGATATCGACAAGTTCTCCGCGTGTCTTGAAGATCCTCAAATGGCAAAAAATGTAGAAAACGACATTGCCCTTGCATCCACTCTTGGTATTCGGGGGACGCCAAGTTTTGTTGTCGGACGTATTGAAGATGGCCAATTAGTAGGCGCGCAACTGGTTGTTGGTGCGCAAGATTATCACGTATTCTCCGCGCTGTTTGACGATCTTCTTAAAGTGCCTAAATAGCCACTTAACTCTGCGCTAATATAAACCAAAAGAGGCAATAACTTTCGCTATTGCCTCCTCTATCGCGCAGCTCAACAAACTCTATTTACTGTTTCCTTTTCCTTTATTACCACCGCCCCCACTTGTGCTGCTTAACTGGATGGAAACCAGTGCGGTCGCTGTATTTTGACCATCAGATATGGTGTAGCTAAAGCTATCACTCCCTTTAAACTTCTTCGCCGGTGAATAAACTAAGCGCCCAGAACTGTTTAAACTGACTGATCCCTTAGAGCCTTGAGTAAAGCCAACGACTTGCAGTTTATCTCCATCAGGATCACTGTCATTCGCAAGTACATCAACCTCAGTCACCTCTTTTGCCGTCAACACAACTGAGTCGTCGCTGGCGATGGGAGATAAGTTTGCGATCGCTAGGATGCGATATTCGACAACGCCATTAGCCACGCCTTCATCGCTTTCCGTTGATAGCGCATGAACTTGAATCGAATACTCACCCTCGGTTGCATTCTCTGCAGAAGTAACTATCACCTCAACATTCACCTTCTGTCCGGACTCAAGCGATAGCTGGCGAGTCGAGCTACTCCACCCACTTGGTACATCCGCAGAGATTGTGTACGACACAGAGTCGCATTCAGGACCATTCTGGCTCGTCAACGTTGCGGAATACACCAAGGTGTCACCGGCATTCCCCTCTTGAATCAAAGAAGAAAACGTCAACAACGGAGGGCTTAGCTCACAAGTAGGCGTCACTTCTGCCACTTTGTACACACTGCTCGCTCGCGCATTATAACTTGCGTCTCGTGTATTGGTTGCTATCGCGTCAATGCTGTAACTTCCTGCTTCGGCCGAAACGTCAGAAGTAACACTCAAACTAATAGATGTCGTTTCACCCGAAGCAAGTGAAGCAACGCTACTAGTCGTGCTCCACCCTTCAGGCACATTGGCATTGATTTGAAAATTCGTTGGCTCACACGCTTGGTTATCATTGTTGGTAATGGTTGCGGTGTAGTTAGCTATTGCTCCCGGTTCGAATTCTGCCGCTGAGTTTGCAACGAGCGTTAACGTTGGATTAGCCATCTCACACGCCTGAACGCTTGGTTCAATTTGATAAACCGCTGGAATACTTGCTAAATCAGTGCTATTTTCCGCCTTCAGCAGTATGTCGTAACTGCCTTCTTGTACTGAATCGCTCGACGCTACGCTAATTTCTACCGCTTTCGATTCACCCGGAACCAATGTCAAAGATTCATGGGTTGAAGACCAACCAGAAGGCACATTAGCACCCACATTGAATGAAGATGACGAACAAGCATTCGTATCGTTGTTCGTCACATTCAACTTATAAGAGGCAGAGGAACCAGCAACGCCACTCACCACTTGACTGGATTTAAGAGCAATGGAAGGGCTTGCTTGCACACACCGGTCATTATCAAATGTCACACGTACGCTGGCAGCATTTCCATCTGCCCATTCTGTTGTGATGGTAATGCCCGCTTGAACATCGGAATACGTTTGGCCAACAAGCAACGCTGAATCATCAAGATCTCTTAGACCACTATTTGGAATCATATCTAGCATCAAGTTACTTTGTGGGTCATCCTTCGTCGCTAAGTGGAAAATAACACCGCCTGTAATACCCGACTTACCTTCCACAAAACTATCAAACCCAATCGCTTGACGATATTCGAGGTAGTACCACAAAGGTTTCCCAGTCACGTCATCAGTACCACGTCGAATTTTCAAACCTTTGGCACCACCACTACGCGGTGTTTCAACAGGTTCAAGTAAATAGCTGCCGTCAGCCTCGACGGAAAGGACGTTTCCTGAACCTGTGGTAATCCAGCCTAAAAGTTCTTTGCTAAACGCATTGAAGTGGCCTGTAATACCGGACATACCCATGATATCGAGCGCATCACCATATTCTGCCGACGCACATCGTTCACCAATAATGTCTGAGCCACAATCGAGATCTTTGGCGTGATGCAGACCAAAATTATGTCCTAGCTCATGTCCGACGGTGCGCAAAGTAAGGGAGCCATTTGCGTACGCTTTAGAAGGATTCCCCCCCACCGTTCCTTTGCCGGTCCACCCGCACGATGAGTTTTCAGGGAACACATATAGAATACGCGCATAATCACCAAAGCTAACGCCATTGTCTAAAGCCACGTCTTCAGCGGTTGTATGAATTGCCCAAGTGTCACACGTTGTGTTCATTGGTAGCGTGTAATAGCCAACCACGTCTCCCGTTAGCCATACTTGGTTATCAGAGTTTTCTTTATAGAAGTCATTAACCTGCCCAAATACTAACTCTCGCACTTCTTCGACTGCCCATGGTGTCTGAGTGTTGTCTAGAAAGTTTAATAACATCACCAAAGTACGCTGTTCACCAAATGAACTCGCGGTCACTTGTGCCGAGTCAGCCCCGTCCGTAGAAGTTGTGTTACTACCATCGGCCAAAACCAATAAGTTAGATGGCTCCTCGTTCAATGCTAATACATCTAATTTCTTACCCGTTTGCTTGATGCTGAGACCGTTAGCGCGTACTTTGACGCCATCCTTCAAGCGCTTCGCGAACGCATGATTGGGAAATTTAATTTCGATACGTGTGTTACCAGAATTCAAGATATAACGAAGACGACTGGAGTGCGTTTTTTCGTCATCTTCATAAAACACTTCCAAAGCGCCTTCTAACTGCTGCTCTTGCTCAACAAAGCCTTGAAGTTCTGATGGAATAAGCTTGCGCTGCTTGTTGTTAAAAGCGACTTTTGTTGCAAGGTCTGAGTCGATGTCAGCCAATTGTGCAATAGTTTCCTGTCTCGACTTGAGCAACATTAATGCTTCTGAAAAATAACGTAATTTAGCTTCGCCATCATTATTCTTGTAATTATCAATTGCGACCAATAGGTCTGAGTTCTTCTGCTGTATTTTTCGTTTTAGATTTTTCTTATCAGCAAACAATTTCTCTTTTGATTCATGTACATCAGAATGTATGTGGTAGTGATGTTGATGAGTATTTTGGTTCGTCACATCATTTATATATGCAGCCAAAGTGTTTGACGAAAATATAGCAAGGGATATAACAGCAAGTTTTTGAACGAATCTTTTATTTAAATTAACACCATTAACTGGTAAGTAATTATTAAAATCAAACATAATTATATTTTAGATTTATATCTTATTATGGATAGAAAACAACAACGTCTTATGACTTGGGATTCAAGTCAAAACGGGGTACTAATTTACTTGCACTCCCACTACAGCAAGCTACCCAGCCAAGTCAGACATTGCCAAAAACAATGGGCAATAAAGCCCTCACCTATTTAATAAAATGAAAATCTAGGTAGAGTGGCTCACATTACTATAACTTCACATGGCGTATCTAAGCCACATATAAAGAAATAGAACGTAATAGGTATTAAATTTAAAGCGTAAGTGACCCAAGGTTATGTTGAGTTATATTTAACCTTAACTTTAATTTTGTAGGGCGCTGTAAGTAACCAATGCAACGATGCGGATATAAAATCCTTATAATTATTAATTCAATTTCATACTTATTACTTCCTTTAAATATTTGACGAAGGAAATATTACCAAACAGAACGATTAAAAACCAAACAATTCATAACTCAAACTGATAGTTTTTAAAATGCATTTTTAAATCATCATGATAGAAAGCCACACAATACTGAATTATTAATTCGAAAGGCTGGATTCCATGTGATCTACCTCTAAACAGACTTCCTCTGTAGGATTACAAGGTAAAAAACAAAAAGAGCCGCGTATGTCAGCGGCTCCTAGAATCAATACTCTTAACTTCTAAGCACAACAGTTACAGTTGCGCTTGTAGCGGTCCATTTTACCTATGCCTGGGTTAAAGGTGTTGGTCGGGTCAAGTTGGTGATAGAACTTTTGTAGCGAGTTTTCTGCTTCGTATAGGTGCCCTACGTTGTGTTCTGCTGGGTATTTCGCACCGCGACTATTTAGGTGCTCCAGCATCAGTTTCTTCATTAGCTTGGTGTCTGTGCCCTTTTTAAAGACATAGTCTTGGTGGAACACATAACACATGAAATGCCCATAATAGAGAGACTTAACGAGGTTCTTACTTACTTCGTCAGGTAATGTTTCTAACCATTCTTCATCGTTACGTCGTAACGCAATGTCGAGAGCAACGATGTCTTCCACTTCCTTGCGGTGAATGGTTTCGTAACGAATTGCTGCACCTGCTGCTGCAAAACGGTGAAGATACGCTTTCTTGCCCTCTTCTGGTGTACATTCGAAGAAGTCACTATCGTGCTCAGCCGCCCACACCTCTTTTAGGTATTTCTGCGCTTCGGCAATTCCGCCGTCACTCATTTTAAGTACAAGATGGTGCTCGTACTTATCACGGAATTCCAACATGCGCTTTGGTAAATGCTGCGGGAATAACTTGCTTGCGTAGTAGAGAATAGTATCTGGCAGGTATTTGCTGACCAACGGCACACGCTCTAGGAAGTTTTCAACCTTAGCTTTCAGCGAGAACATCTTAGGCAGATTGTCTGTGCCTAATAAATCGATAGAAAGGAAAACGTCTTTACCGTATTTCTCTGCCATGTTGAAGATATCACGGTGAAGGTACTCACCCATTTCTGGTAAGTTTTCGAATTGAGTAAGGAAGTCTTTTCTCAGCTTGGTCAGTTTATCTGGATCGTTAGTACCTAGGTAGAACACCTGCTCTTTCTCAGGGATTGGATAGCTATCGACTCGAACAGCAAACACGCCAAGCTTACCCGCACAACCGCTCGCCTCGTACAGACGGCGTTCGTCGGCATTAAAGCGCGATGGAATATCAGAAGTCACATCACGAACACGTTCGTCGTATTCTTTATCCGACGCCATACGTTCATCATGAATCACTTTGTCTGGGTCGAAGTTACCATCTTGGATATTCTGTAAGATCTCTTCAGGCGTCGAGCCTAACCCTTCAATACCAAGGTGGTTAACAAGATTGAGCTTACCGTCTTTGTCCACCTGAGCGAATATGGCTAACTCTGTGTAAGCCGGACCACGTTTAACCAAAGCGCCACCAGAGTTGTTTGCAATGCCACCTACAACGGTTGCTCCAAGAGAAGAAGAACCAATCACCGAATGCGGCGCGCGATTAACTGCTCGCAACTCTTTTTCTAACGAATGCAGACTCGCCCCCGGAAGACAAACGGCTTGCTTACCCCCGTCTAACAGATAGATTTGCTTCATCTTGGTGATATTGATCACCACCACATCGCGGTCGTAATCACTACCACTTGGCGCTGAGCCTTCGGTCAGACCCGTCTTAGCCGCCTGCATGATGATGATGCAATTATTGTCGACACATTGTTGGATGACCTTCCACTGCTCTAGCAGAGTCTTAGGAAAAACCACCGCCAACGCCGTGCCGCTTCCTGAGCGAAAACCGCTGCGATAATACTTGGTTTTGATTTGATCGGTAAGGACATTTTCTTCCCCGACAATGGTGACAAACGCGTCGATGAGCTGCTTCTGTTTCATATCCGTATCTCTAGTTATTATGCCCGGCCAATATAAGTAGTCCGAATCTGAACGTCCATGCCACCAAAGTCCGATAACGACGCTCAGATCAAGTTAACTACATTAATTACCCATACATTCAATTACTTAAAATTCTTAGAACTGTAAAATCAACAAAGAAACTTATCGTTTCCAAAAAGAAACAATAGCAAAGTACATTGTTAACAAATGTGCACGATATCGAAGAACAAGAAAGTTAAAAGGGATGACAAGGCTTTGTATTCCTGACCTTGTCAGAATATTGAGTCAGAACAAAGCCACAACATGTGAATACCATGACGTTATAGCAGCGTTATATGGCTGTGACATTGCCGATCAGTGAAGAAAATAGTTAGAGTGGAGAGTTTAAAATTTAGAGCAAATCCCTTCAATCAAAGGAGAATCACTCCTTTGAGAAAAGTTGAGCCACTAGAATTGATGGCTACGACGTTGAAAGCACTGATAGAGATGCTCGATAAAGATCTTAATCTTTTCTGGTTGCTGACGAGTGTATGGGTACACGGCATAAATACCCAAGCACTTAGCTGTTTCGTCTTTAAACAACTGAATCAGTTTGCCTTGCTGTAAGTCTTCATAAACCAGCACCCGAGGCACATAAATAATACCTTGCCCTAGCAAAGCGACGTTACGTAACGCAGATGAGTTATTGGTACATAGATTCCCATCTACCTTAACCTGATACACCTCATCATCACGCTTGAAAACCCACTCACGTGCACCTGTCTCTTGATAGGCGTAAACCAAACAGTTGTGCTTAGTGAGATCGTCCGGCGTTTTTGGTCTGCCATGTTTGGCGACGTACTTAGGCGATGCACACACAATCCAGTTTGCATCAACAAGCTTGCGTGCGATTAGGCTTGAGTCTGGTAAAACCCCAGTGCGAATAGCAAGGTCAAAACCTTCGTTGACGATGTCAGCAAACCGGTTGTCCAGTTCCATATCAATGTTGATATCAGGGTAAGCTTGGTTGAATTCAGAAATAACCGTAGGAAGGATAAGTTCACCAGAGATGGTAGGTACCGTAATCTTGATATTGCCGGATAGGTTCTTGCCTAAGCCAACAATGGATTCTTCTGCAGTTGCGACGGCTTGGTAAACGCTACGCGCATGTTCGAAGAAGGATTGCCCTGCTTCTGTCAGTTTTAGCGTGCGAGTGGTTCGATAAAGCAGTTGAACACCTATCTCCTGCTCTAATTTGGCAATGCGCTTACTGACGACCGACTTAGTGAGTTCCATTTGTCTTGCAGCGGCACTGAATGACCCCTGTTCAACCAAATGATAGAAAATAATGTAGTCGTCGGTATTTCTCATGTGTCTTCACTGCTTCCTTGTCGAAGAAGACATTCTAAAGAGATTTCGCACAGATTGCCGCAAGAAAGTTCACACTTGGCTTTTTAAGCCTACCAACGAGAAAGGCGAGCTAATAAGGCTCGCCTTGTTTCTACTTAATTGAGTAACGTTCCTAGACGGTCTGTTTACTTCGTGAAGTGAATATCACTGATTTCAAACTCTACGCCAGCTTGGGTATTTGCCCATGCGGGGAAGATAGTGAAAGTTTTAACGGTTTGAGCCCAGTACTTGTTATCAAACTTCTCGGCGAAGGTGGACATTGGCACGGTCACTTTAATATCCGTATTCAACGTAGTATTCTCCCCAGCCAATTCAGTGACAAAAATGTCACCGGTATCACCATCAGCATTCGCCAGCTTCAACACCAATCCGGTTTGATCGTTGTCAGGCTTTTGTGCCCCCAACGTCGATGCGTTCACCGTAAACACCAACGAACCCGTTTCAGCAAAGTTTTCTAAGTTCTGTGCATCAAAGTTAAAATGCAACAGGCCTTTGTAAGCCTCTGGACTCGCGTTGTTATAAGTAACCGATGCACCATCAGCAGTTTGTGTTGCCGTCATGTGGGTTTCACCGTCAGGGATAGGTCCCCAGCCTTCTGTCGTGTATTGGTCTGAGGTATTTATCTGCGCACCAAAGTCGGTAATGATGTTGTACATGTCCCCCGTCAATGGTGGTAGCGCTTCATCAAGCATGTCTTCACAGCTAACTGCATCCTCAGGTAATCCATCTGGGTTCGGAACATAACGAATCTTACCCAAATCAAACTCCACAGCCTCAGTTGAATACATCAAGAATGACGTGTTCAACATTTGGAAACTCATCCCTGTGTCCTTCAAACACTGGAGCGGTACTTTGACCGTCGTCCAAGTGCTATCTGACGGTTCAGGTAAGACTTTGTTGATGTTTACCTCACCGCGACAAGGATACTCACAGTGTGTCGACAGCACTAAGCTCTCTGGCGCTGTGGTTACCATGCGAATATCAAACTCCAAAGTCGAATCGGCATTCATGTAACTGTTGTAGTCGGAACCCTTTTCATCTGGCGTTTGCATGTAAATTTGTGCGGCTGAATTACCTACGAAATCGCCAGTTTCTCCAGAGAATTTCACGTTGATTGCTGACTGCTGCATGCCATCGTAGTTAATGCCTTTCGTCGTCACTGAGCCGATTGTGGTGGTGTCTTTACTGATTTCCACGCCAGCCCAACCATTTGCACTGCCAGACATTCTCGCAACAAACTCACCTTTTGCGTCTTTACCGAAGATCTCTAATGGGAACTCAGCAATACCATTGTCTGGCTCGTCCATACCACAGCCATAATCACGTGGGTCGAGTGGAATGTCGTTTAAGTCTTCATACAGCGCTGGGACATCGGTCTGGTTCGCGTAGTTCAAACCATAACCATAAGGGAATAACGGTTTATGTTCACCTTCAATATCCTGCTCAATCAACTCACCGTTTATGCCATCAATTGGTGTTGTGTAGTTAGGGATATTAGGCGCCTTTCGGTTGATTGTGGTCGAACACTTCTTAACGCCCCACGAGTAAGAGAGTTTGCCTTTGAAATCCGCGCCATCTTTTGCGAACAGTACATCCGTAATACCTAAACCTTCCGTTCCCGGCAGCCAAGCTGCAACGAATGCATCAGAGTTGTTGAGCTCTTCATTTACGTAAAGCGGACGCCCAGAGAAGAATACCGTAACCACTTTGTATCCCTGCTCTTTTAGTGCTTTGATCGTATCAAGATCCGCTTGATAAGAGGCTTTTAGCTTCGAGAACTCAAGTGTTTGTGCTTTGCTGATGTCACCAAACATTTCTGCATAGGGATCTTCACCGATAACCACAAGCGCAATAGCTTCTTCAGGTGTTGTTGCTGAAGCATCAGTAAAGACGTTTTCTTCACCAACTTCTTGCTGCATTGCCATAAGCACGGTTTGTGCGTTCGGGAAGTCTTTCTCTATCGTGTTGCCATCACCTTGCCAAGTAAGCGACCAACCACCAGTTTGTTTGGTGATGTCATTGGCAGCCGAACCCGTTACCAAGAATTTCGCATCTGATTTCAAAGGTAGAATTTGGTCTTGGTTCTTCAATAGAACTAACGATTCTGAAACTGCTTGGCGGGCAATAGCAACGTGTTCTGGCGCGCTAAGCACGGATTGGTCACCCGCTAACGAACGCTCAGATGGCTTAGGTTTCTCCCAAAGGTTTGCACGCATTTTGACGCGGAGAATACGGGTTACGGCATCATCAATACGAGACATTGGGATAATGCCTGCGTTTACTTGGTCAATCACATTTTGGTAGAACGCTTGCCAATCGTTACGCGAGGTCACCATAAACACATCATTGCCTGCGATTACAGCTTGCGGGCAGTTTGCTGCTGTACAGCCGTTGATCTCACCTTGTCCGTTCCAGTCTGTGACGACTAAGCCGTCAAAACCCAATTCGCCCTTCAAGACGTCAGTAATCAGGTATTGTGAGCCGTGGATTTTCTGGTTTTGCATGTAATCGCCACCATCCTCAGCACCGTCGATACCGACCATAGGATCGTAGTTCGCATCGCTCCACCATGAGTTAAATGAAGACATCACCACTTGTGCGCCTGCATTCAAACCACCGATGTAGCCCATTGCATGGATATTGCGTAGGTACTCTTCTGTGTAACGGTTCTCACCATGGTCAACACCACCCAACGTACCGCCGTCACCGACCCAGTGCTTCACGTTAGAGATTACGTTGGTGTCCCCTTTTAAGCCTTCTTCACCACCTTGAATGCCTTCCACCATGCGCTTCGCGTATTCATACACGATTTCAGGATCTTCCGAGTAGCCTTCGTATACACGTCCCCAACGATAATCGCGTGGTGTCGCAACGGTCGGTGCGAATGTCCAATCAAGACCGGTCGCAACAACCTCTCTTGCGGTCGCTTTTCCTATTTCTTCAATCAGATCAGGGTTACGAGCTGCACCCAAACCAATGTTGTGAGGGAATACCGTCGCCATAAAAACGTTGTTGTGGCCATGAACCGCATCGGTTGCCCACATAAAAGGAATTCGGAACCCTCTCTCTGCATAAGCTTCTTCTAGCGCCAGCCAGAACTTATCCGCTTCGTCCGCCCAATCTTGCGCGGTTGAGTATTTATCGTCATTTGGGAAGCCGCCTCCGCCGTTTAGGATAGAACCTAACTTATAAGTTTTCGCTTCTTCCGGAGTGACTTCACGAAGGTCTGGCTGAATCATTTGCCCCACCTTTTCTTCCAGCGTCATTAGCGTAAGGATACGCTGGATTTCCGCCTCCATTGCATCATCTTTCTTGATGGCACTATCGACATTCGTCCATTCAGCAAAATAAGGAATAGGGCTGGTTGAAATCGTATCACTGTCTGAGTCGTTGCAGCCTGAGATCATCGCCATTGAGACGAGAATACTGACGATTGTTTTCTTTGTTCGTAGCACGTTATTGCTCCTGAAATATTTGTTATCCAACGAGACCACACGTCAAAAACGTGCAAGTCACGGCTTATTTTTCTCTACAGGGGTTTTATTTAGACTACTGAAATAAAGGACGAATAATTCTGGTTTAGTCACAGAAATTGCTCGTGTGGATAGGTCTGTTAGTTCATGAAACAAATAAACAAATTTTCGGCTTTGATAAGGTATGAAAAGCCAGATGGCAAAAAGAGGCTGGTACTTTTGAATGATATGAAGGTTATTTTACAGATTCATAAAAATGTGACTCATTTAAAAATCTTAACAAAACGCACTCGTGATAAGCATTCCATATTCAATAGATTAAATTTGAGTGAAGTTGCATAACTTTGAAGTATATTCACACAAATGACGTCAATTAATTTTCACTGCGTTTTAAGTTGGTTGCCGAGTTAACATCAAGAGTCATTAGATTTGATGATTGAACTTACTGAGAGGAATTTTAGGTATAAAAAAAGACGCCATAAAGACGTCTCTTTTTAAGAATTTGGAGGCGCCTCCCGGAGTCGAACCGAGGTCCACGGATTTGCAATCCGCTGCATAGCCACTCTGCCAAGGCGCCAAATTGTTTACGCTTAAAGGCTCTGCCCCGCTGCGTTGGTTGCTACTTTACGGATTCAGGAAATATAGTCAAACAAAAATCCAAAATTTCTGTTTGTTTGCTTTGTTTTAAACCAATCCGATGTTAATTCGACCTACACCGTCCAGATTTACTCACTTTGGTTAAGACAAATCAAAACAGATAGACAAAAGAAAAGCGGCAATCGATGCCACTTTTGTATCTCTATTCTCGCGATTAACCGTTGGCAACGCGTTTGAACAAGCGCCCCACTACATTTGGATGGTAAGACCAAGTGTGGTCAAACATCGACATTAATGCTGGGTTGCCGTACTTCGACAAGCTAATGGCATGGAAGCGGTTCTTCTTCGCTTTTAACGCATCGACTTTTGCAAGCAATTCATCTTGCTGTTTTGGCGCAATGAAGTCTGAAATAACGACCATGTCGGCGTTTTTGTATTTGTCGCTGTTCATCAAATCGATGGATTTAATCAACGTTGGCTCCAAATCTGTACCACCATGGAAGCTGTAAGTTAAAAAGTCGGCAGCTTCACGTAAGCCATCCTGACGCGTTAACTCGTAAGTAATGTGCTCAGTGGAGAAGATGATCACATAACAATCACGCTGTTCAGCCAGAGCGATTTGCATAAGTGCGTACGCCATAGCTTTTGCACATTGTTCTGGGAAGCCACTCATCGAGCCTGACGCATCAACACAAACGATAAACGGTCCTTTTTCAACGTCCACCGCTTTATGATCTGGTTTGTGCGCTTTCACTTTACGTAGTGTGCGAGACTTACCTTGCGTGCGGTAGTTCATCAAGCGTTTATCAACCAAATGCTTGTAGAACACCACTTCCAGCTCTGGGTACGCCAAAAACATGGTTTCGTTAGGGAGCAGTTTGTTGAGATCGTCACTTTCATGAATACCGACGATATCGTCTGTTGCTTCGTCACTCTTTTCCTCAACCATTTGCAGCTCTTCTGCTGGCGCGCGATTAAGGTCAGGAGCATTCACTTGCCCCGCCATGCGACCAAGCTGTTCTGCGATTTCTTGTAAGCCTTTGTGCTTTTTAAGGAACTCTGCGTGGCGCTTCATCACGGTTAAGTCGGTTTTACTCAACTTAGCGGACGCCATATCCCACAAGCGACCTACGCTTTCTTCGTCACCGGACTCCGTCACTTTATCCATGTTACGCATGGTTTCCATACGTTGATAAAGATCGTTGAGTACTTTTTCTTTGTTCTCTTCAAGCTCAGAGACTTGCGCTTGTTTGATCGCTTCAGCAAGGCTTTGATACCACTGGTCACAGAAGTAATGAGGGAACATTGGGTTGTTCACTCCCTTGTTCTTCTCCATCATGCGACGCGCTTGCATGTAAAACGCCGAGTGCCATTCAAGCTTCTTGATCACGTCATCAATGCGTTCAAAGAACTCGTTCTCATCCCAATAGATAACTTCTTGGTAGAGTGCGAGTTCTTGTTGAAAACGTTCTGTCTCACAGACTTTCGTCATGCGCTTTTTCACGTTGCCACGCCATTTGAGCAGATGGTTTTTCACGGAGGATTTCATGCCTCGGTTTTCTGCCATCATCATGACTTGTGAACGCGCCATTAAATCGTTAACCGCACTATCAATGATGCCTGAATCTGCCACCATGAGCGCTAAGTTGAGTCCGTCTGCACCTAACATGTCGTCTCCTTAAGAGAAAAACTGATGTAAGTTTTTGAAGCGTTGAATGATCTTCTCGCTTTCACCTTGGATAGACTCAAGTCTCTGGCTCACCTGTTGCAGACTCGACTCCATTAGACGTGGTAACTCTGGGTCCACGAAACTGTGTGGCAATGCGCCATGGAAGTTGGCTTTAACCTTACGCATATGATGTTCAGCTTCACTTAGTTGGCTGACTGCTTTTTCGCTTTCTGCCAACCATTTTTGGTAAAGCTCAACATCCAAACCTTGTTGGGTAACCAAGCTCACCAACACGCCACGGTTGGCAATGTCACGGATCACTAGGTTGTTGGCGGCATCGACATCAAAACGCAGACGACACATATTGGTGTTTTGGTTCACGTATCCATACACATCGCCATGACCTTCTTTGATCACTCGGTCAAGTTCGTCTTTTGGCACGTATACCCAGCGGCTGTCGCCCTTCTCTGATTCAGAAACCGACATGTTGCTTTGCAGAATAACCAGCTTAACCAGATTCACCGCCGCGCCTACTTTGTAAGTTTTCGCTTTGGATGTATCGAAGCTCATGGTTTCTTTGCGAAGCAGACCTGTTGCCGCTTCAGCGTTTAGCGTCATGCGATATTTGTCTTCAAGCTCATGCTGTACATCAACCAAAGATTCACGACAGTATTCGATCTCTTGCTCTGCTTCTTGCTGGTCAAAAGCATGTTTAAGTGCGAACTCTTGAATCACACCGCGAACGACATCGCGTGACTCAGGGCTGTTCCATAAACAATCTTGAAGTAGCAGAAGATCAAGTGGATTGATCTCGTCACGCCCATTAAAGAACGCACTTGCTTTAAGCAGCTTGACCGCTTTCTTCCAACGGCGGTCAGACACGTACATGTCTGTTAATGATGCGTCGCCAAACTCAGACTCAACTTTGGTTTCCAACATCGTTTTTAGTTGGAAAAGCTTTTCGAATGCGTTGTCGGTCAGAGTGAGTTTGTCGAGCTGCTGCTGCCAGCGGTGGTATTCTTCGTCTGTGATCGCCAAGCCCTCTGGAACTTGCGCTTCTTGAGACGTACCCACTGTCAGCATGGATTTGAAGTTCTGTTTGTCCTGAATGCGATTTACAAACACGCGTACCAACATACGGTCGTAAAGTGCGTCTAAGCCGCTGTCTTCATCTGGCAGCTCGTTTGATGCAGAAACCAAAAGACGCATCGGTACACGTTCGATATCGCTGCCGTTTTTAAATGTCTTTTCGTTCACAACGGTCAATAGCGTGTTCAGAATCGCAGGACCCGCCTTCCAAATCTCATCAAGGAAAACCACTTGCGCCGTTGGTAAGTACCCTTGAGTAAGACGGACATAACGACCGTTGTCTTTTAGCTCTTGAATGCTCAATGGACCAAACACTTCTTCAGGTGTTGAGAAGCGCGTCATGAGGTATTCAAAATAACTGCTATTATCAAAAGCTTGGATAAGACGTTTTGCGATTAAGCTTTTTGCGATCCCTGGAGGACCAAGAAGGAAGACGCTTTCGCCGGCAAGAGCGGCAAGAAGGCAAAGTTTGATGGTGTGTTCGCGTTCGTAAACGCCATCAGTTAACGCTTTCGCTAGCTTGTTGATACGCTCTGAAAGAAGCGCCTTTTCTGCATTAGATGCGAAAGATGGTTGAATCATAAAAGCTCCGGCTGTTGAACTGAGGCTGTACATATAATTTTATACATTTGTTATCACTTTGTTACAAGTGTATTTTTTATTGAACCTCGGTTATACCAGATGCTCTTCGCGCGCGTGCGCGAGCAACCATAGTTTTCATTTATGAGACATAACTCACTGAATGTGCTGGTTTCGCAAGAGTATGAAACCATTTTCTTCTTTTGTTTCCGATGGTTTGTGGTTAATGTGCAAAACACGTCAATGCGCGGTTACAGCTAGGATCCAAAACTGCATGAGCAATACAATTCATAAATGGAAGCAGATTTCTCTGGTCGAAGAGGAAGTTAAACTACCAACTGGTCGGATGATCACACATACCACTATCCAACACCCCGGTGCTGCCGTTATCTTACCTATTACTTCAGATGGCAACATCGTTCTTGTTAATCAATTCCGCCCCTCTCTTAACAAATGGCTGCTCGAATTGCCTGCTGGCACACGTGAAGGCGATGAAGATCCATTGCATTGTGCTCAAAGAGAGTTGGAAGAAGAAACAGGATACAGCGCCGAAAAGTTCACATCGCTTGGTCAAGTTACCCCTCTTGCTGGTTTCTGTGATGAAATCCAGTACTTGTTTGTTGCCGAACAACTGAACAAAACCAATCGATACGAGTGTGACGACGACGAAGTCATTGAAGTAGTGACATTGTCACGAAAAGAACTCGAACAACAAATTATTCAAGGCATTATTACGGATGCCAAAACTATCGCTTGCCTAAGCAAAGCTCGTCTTTGCGGTTATATTTAGGTCTTTTCGACCGAGGAGAGAATTATGGACTTTCGATCAGATACCGTTACGCAACCTACCCAAGCAATGCGTGAAGCAATGTTTACCGCTCCTGTCGGCGATGATGTGTACGGTGATGACCCAACCGTTAACGAGTTAGAGCAATTTGCGGCTGAGCTTGCGGGCTTTGAAGCGGCAATGTTCACGACCTCTGGTACACAAGCAAACTTACTTGGCTTAATGGCGCATTGTGAGCGCGGTGACGAATACCTATGTGGTCAGCAAGCGCATAACTACAAGTATGAAGCTGGCGGCGCGGCGGTACTGGGTTCTATTCAACCTCAACCGATTGAAAACAACCCAGACGGTACCTTGCCATTTGATAAGTTAGAAGCAGCTATCAAGCCAGATGACGCGCACTTTGCACGTACTCGCCTACTTAGCTTAGAGAACACCATCAACGGTAAAGTGATTCCTCTTTCCTACCTTGCAGAGGCTCGTGAGTTTGTGAACAAACATAACTTGCAGATGCACCTAGATGGCGCTCGCGTATTCAACGCAGCTGTAGCGCTTAATGTTCCAGTCAAAGAGATTGGTCAGTACTTTGATTCAATGACTATCTGTTTATCTAAAGGTTTGGCAGCCCCTGTTGGTTCACTACTGCTTGGTAGCAAAGAGTACATTGCAAAAGCACGCCGTCTAAGAAAAATGGTCGGCGGTGGTATGCGCCAAGCGGGCATTCTTGCTGCAGCCGGTAAACTAGCCCTTACCGAGCAAGTAGAACAGCTAAAACAAGACCACATCAATGCAAAAACCTTAGCGGAAGGTTTAGCGGAATTGCCTGGTTTCTCTGTTAATCCAGAATTTGTTCAAACCAACATCGTCTTTGCCAAGCTTGATCCAGAAGTGGATATCGCTGGTATCGCAGAAAAGATGAAGGAGCAAGGCATAACAATTACGCCAGGAAACCCAATCCGCTTCGTGACGCACAAAGATATTTCGGCACAAGACATCGATACCTTCCTATCTAGCCTTAAATCTCTGCTTTAACTTGATTTTGATCATTGAGCTTCCCCTAAGGGGAAGCTTTATTCTATGCGCTTTCAAGAACTACAATGAGTGCATTTCATGCTTAGATACGTGCTTCTAACGTCTCTTCTTCTCTCTTCCTCTGTTGTGGCGAAACCTTTTGGTGACGTTGATAAAGGCAAACTTAAATCGCCTAGCTGTGTTTACTGTCATGGTTCGAACGGCATGACGACAAACGACGCTTACCCCAACCTAGCCGGTCAGAATGCTCAGTATCTGTATGATTCTATGAAAGCCTATCAAGATGGGCTTCGCTTAGGTCCTTTGGCAGAAATGATGGCAGCCCAGTTACGCATGCTGAATGATGAAGATTTGCGCGATGTTGCCGCGTTTTATTCAGAACAAACACCTCATGCAGAAAAGTGAATAATTATGGGACTTGTGAATCACCACAAGTCCTAACTCCGTTTTCATTCGCACAACATCTAACCAAAACAATTAACCATTAAATTATTGATAAGCAACTCAACCCTCTTCAGATCAAATTATTGATGAATTTATAGTTCATCAACTCAGTTAATATTGACTTTTTATTCTATTTTATCGATATTTCATGCTTTCTATAATTCGACGTGAAATAGGTTATGTCTCACACACACGCTCAGCCATCGGAATCGGCGGCAACCCCAAAATCATGGCAGATGCCTGATACCCTCATTTTGATCTTCATTGTTGGTATTCTTGCTGCGATTCTTACCTACTTAATCCCTGCTGGTCATTTCGATAGCCAACAAGTGACCTACATGGTCGACGGTGCAGAAAAAACTCGTACTGTTATCGATCCATCTTCTTTCTCTTATGCAACCGACGAAAACGGTGAATTGGTTTACAACAAGGTTGGACTGTTCGCTTCAGGCGGCGGCATTGGTCTAATGAACTTCCCATTCGAAGGTCTGGTTTCAGGCTCTAAATGGGGCAGCGCGATTGGCGTTATTATGTTCATGCTTGTTATCGGTGGTGCATTTGGTGTGGTAATGCGCACAGGCACAATCGACAACGGTATCCTTCGCCTTATCGATAAGACCAAAGGTAACGAAGCGCTATTCATTCCAGTTCTGTTTTTGCTGTTCTCTTTGGGCGGCGCAGTATTTGGTATGGGTGAAGAAGCCGTTGCATTTGCGATTATTATCGCGCCACTAATGGTTCGCCTTGGCTACGATGGTATCACGACAGTAATGGTGACCTACGTTGCGACTCAGATTGGTTTTGCAACGTCTTGGATGAACCCATTCTCGGTAGCGATCGCGCAAGGTATTGCTGGTATTCCGGTTCTATCTGGGATGACTGTACGTATGGGTCTGTGGGCTGGCTTTACACTTATCGGTATTGCTTTCACAATGATCTACGCAGCGCGTATCAAAGCAAACCCTGAGCTTTCTTACAGCCGTCGTACTGACAAATACTTCCGTCAGCAAGAGTTAGGTGACCACGATTCTCGTTGGAACCTAGGTGATACCCTAGTAATCCTTACGGTTATCGCAACGACAGTATGGGTTGTTTGGGGCGTAGTGGCTAACGCATGGTACATCCCAGAAATCGCATCTCAATTCTTCACTATGGGCTTTGTCGTTGCGATTATCGGTACGATCTTCCGTCTGAACGGCATGACGCTAAACTGCGCGGCTGACGCATTTAAAGAAGGTGCAGCAATCATGCTTGCCCCTGCTCTATTGGTTGGTTGTGCGAAAGGTGTATTGCTTATCCTAGGTGGCGGTACTACTGACGAAGCAAGCGTACTGAACTCGATCCTGAACAGCGCTGGTGGCGTAATCAGCGGTCTTCCTGACGTTGCAGCGGCTTGGTTGATGTATGTTTTCCAATCTATCTTCAACTTCTTCGTGACTTCAGGTTCTGGTCAAGCAGCGCTGACAATGCCTCTATTGTCTCCTCTTGCAGACATCGCTGGCGTTACACGTCAGGTAGCCGTTCTAGCATTCCAACTTGGTGACGGTTTCACTAACGTTATCGTTCCAACTTCAGCGTCGCTAATGGCAACACTGGGTGTATGTCGTATCGACTGGGGTGACTGGGCGAAATTCTGCTGGCGCTTTATGCTATTACTCTTTACCCTATCGAGCATTGTCGTCGTCGCAGCTCACGTGATGGGTTTTGCGTAAACTGATTACCAATATCCCCAAGCAACTTAAACGCGAAAGCGGAGTTTGGGTATAAAGAATAAGGCGAGACAAAGTTCTCGCCTTTTTTAATTCAAGCCGTATGGCAAACAAGCATCGAAGTAAGATGTTTTGGAGTGACAACTTTAATGGCAACACAATTTCTGGATGACGTAATTCAAGGTCATCAAGTCATTCAATCTCTTGACGTAACAGACTTGCCTGCAGGCGAGCATAAGTTTTGGTTCCGTATCGCAACCAACGCCCTATCTCAATGGCAACATTTGCCTGTGTTGGTTTTCAAAGGCGAAAAACCGGGTAAGAAAATCATGATCACAGCAGGTGTTCATGGTGACGAATACAACGGTGTTTTAGCGGCTCAAAAGACCGCTCGTGAACTGATTGGTAAAGACATCGCAGGTACTGTAACTGTCGTTCCGACCATCAACCTGACGGGTATGCTGAACCACAGCCGTGACTTCTTCTCTGCGGATCCAGATGCATCTCCTGCAAACTTAAACCGTTTCTTCCCTGGCGATGCAAACGGCAACGAAGCAAACCGCTTCCTATTTGCTTTGTGGAATAACCTTCTTAAGCCAAACGCAGAACTAGCGATTGATTTGCACACTCAAACCACTGGTGCTGCTTACCCGCTGTACGTGTTTGCCGATTTCCGTATCGAGCAATCTCTGGAAATGGCTCGCCTTATTAACCCAGACGTAATTCTTAACGATCCGGGTGACGCAGGTGTACTTGAAACCGTCTGGAACAACAGCGGCATTCCAAGCATCACCATCGAGGTGGGCATGGGTCGTTACACAGAACAAGAGCTGATCGACCGTACCGTGAGTGGCATCTTCAATATCCTTGCTCGTCATGACGTAGTGACCGGTGAAGTTGCAGAAATCACGCCTTGCCTAGAAGGCAAAGACATCATCAGCATTCGCGCCGAACTGGGTGGCTTTGTACTACCACAAGTGAAGATGATGGATAAGGTAGAGCAAGGTCAATTAGTTGCGATTCAATACGACAGCTTTGGTGATGAGATTCAGCGTTACACTGCCCCAACAGAAGGCACGGTACTGAGCCACAACATTGAATCGATCCGAGCACCTGGCTCTTTGGTTGTTCGACTGATCAAGTAATACCTTTAAATTTAATTGTTTGTAATTTCAGACTGTTAGAATCAAACCAATAACACAAAGCCCTGCATAACTTGCAGGGCTTTTCTTTGTTGCTCTCTTCGACATGCTTCAGCTAAACCCTGCGTGACAATGTCACTAACAAAACCAAAGCTGCACACGACATAAGAACAAATCCAAGGTTTTGAATCATTCCAGCTAAACCTAGACCCGAACCAATCATCAAGTAGTACATCAATCCTAGCAATGCCCCTGCACTGCCCGCTTGTTGCTTGTAATCAACCAAAGCGGTACTCAGTACATTTGGAATGGCGATACCAAATGCCATCACAATGAATGACATTGGAACCAAGAACCAAATCGATGTTTGCAGCATAAACACACCGAAGCCTCCGATGATCAAAAATGCTGATGCAATCCAAAGCAAATGCCTTTGTGAGCGACCTTTTGCTAGCAATGACTTGTTCATCAAACTGCCAATTAAGGTACCAACGCCCAATATCACACCGCTGTATCCGAACTGCTCAGAACTCAGTCCGAGCTGCTCAAAAGTGAATGCGCCCAATTGGTAGTATGCGAATAAAGCAATGTTGTAGAGCGCAACCAACAACGCAGATTGCCAGATTTGAGCATCTTTCAACATTCGTCCAAGTAATGAACCTATGTTTAGCGGCTGCTTTTGAGTTTGTGTTTCAGGTAGATTAACCGCGTTGTAGCACAGCAACACAAGCGCCAAAATAAACAACGTAAAGAACACAACCTGATAGCCACCGAGTGCTGTTAACTGACCACCGAGTAACATGCCAATTACTACGCTAATGGAAATACCCATGCCCATAACGCTAAATACTTTGCTTAGCTCATCACCTGAAAAACTGTCTCTTAGCATAGTTTGTGTCACGACCGACCCAACCGCAATACCAAAAGCACTGAATGCGCGAGCTATCATCATCACGTCAAAGCTTTCTGTTTGCATAGCGACCAAAGCAGATACGCCGTAAACCAGCAACCCTGCCAACATGGTAGGGCGTCTGCCCCACTTATCTGCCAAGATTCCCCAAATCACCACGCCAATAGCAAACGCAGAAAAATAGATAGATAGGGTTTGCGCCGCTTGTGAATACGTCACAGCAAATGACTTAGCAATGTTGCCAAGTGCTGGACTGTATATGGTCTCCACAATTTGCGGAAACATCAGCATAACCACCATCAATCCAATAGAAGGTTTAGTTTTCATTTTTACCTCTCTGTCCCACTCCTACAGATGTTTAAGTGGGTAACGAACTTAACTTGGCGTGCAGTATAGAAGGCGTTATGCTTTACCCATTAACAACATTAAAACCAAAAACATCAAGATTCGGACAAATGGCAATTATTGAAGATAATACTCGATTCGATGCGGACGCGATTGCCGCGAGTGTGGTTGGCATTGCAGCGGATGTCGGCAAACATGATTCCGGTATGCACGAACACAAGAAAGGACAATTGCTTTATGCGCCACAAGGCTGCATGACGTTCGCACTCGATAACTCTATTTGTACCTTACCTCCAACCAAAGCGGTGTGGATTCCGCCGCATACTTCTCACAGAGCCGTCATGACCAACGTTGTAGCTTACCGTTCACTCTATTTCGATTGCAGTAAATACACCTGCCCTGATGAGATAGTGATGATTGAGGTGAACGATCTTTTAAAAGCACTGATCGACAAAATGGCGTTATGGGGGTGGGATATTGAAGAAACGAAAACTCAGGCAACGAGCACTTTATTTTGGGAAGAGTTTTACCAAGCGAAGCAGTTTGAATTCTCTTTACCCTTGCCTTCCGATCGACGTTTAACAGGGTTTCGCAAGGCAATGACCAAGGGTGATTTTATAGCTCCTGAGTTAAACCAACTGTCACAAACCGTTGGCGCGAGCTGCAAAACCATCACTCGCCTATTTAAGGCTGAGACTGGCATGTCTTATCAAGATTGGCGTCAACAATGGCGGCTACTTAAGGCTATTGAGCTCTTATGTGAAGAAAGACAAGTCAGTGATGTTGCCCATTGTTTGGAGTTCTCATCAGACAGCGCATTTATTGCGTTCTTTAAGAAACAAACCGGACAGACACCACTGAGTTTTATGAAGCACAGATCGTTGTTATAAGGCGATCATTTCGTGTGTTATTTGGTTTGGTCTACGAGAATTAGCTCGTCCAACGCAAAGCCTTTCTCTTTTGCTGCTTGTTTGAAACGCTCGACTGTTGCTTTATCGACAGTTGGTGTGCGTGACAGTAGCCATAGGTAGTCGTGATTGAAACCAGAGATAAACGCGTAGTCGTAGTCCTCGCCTAGCTCAAACACGATGTAAGACGAATAAAACGGACCGAAGAAAGACACTTTTAAATGCCCTGTATTTTCATCATCAACGAAATACGCTTTGCCGTCAGCTTGCGTCCATTCTTTATCTTCTTCTGAATAACCTCGGTTGATAACCGTTACGCCACCATCCTCACGGCGCTCGTATTCAGCCGTCACATTCGATAGACCGCGCTCAAAAGAATGATCAAGACGCGCAATTTCATACCACTTGCCTAGATATGGCTGAAGTTCAAAGTTGTTGACTGGCTCCACACCGTCCGGTTTAGACGTACAGCCAAACAACGTTGCAAGAGATAAAAGTAAAAGTGTTTTAAGAGATTTCATACAACAACCTGAAGTTAAACTAGGGTCTGATTTTACTATAGAAGATAAAAATTCGATCAGAAATTAATGTATCGAAATTCTCCACAGGACAGCCCTACGTCTTGGAAACCTTGTAGTGCTTCAAACACATTAAAGTGGCTCACGACAACAACCTTTCGATATTGACGGTAACGATCCAGTACTAACTCCGCTCGTGCTTTTAGCTCGTCAACATGTTCATAGCGAGTATCAGTCATTGGAATACATGCTTTTAATAGCTCTCGATATTCGTGCCAACGTCGGTCTCTTTCATTTAACGTAATGTAGCCACCATCTTTGTCAGCACGCCACTCTCTTAAGTCATGCTCGATAAACAATGGTAACCCGCGATGGCGATTGAGAATTTCTGCAGTTTGAAGAGTACGCGTATAAGGTGAGCTGATGATGATATCGGCATCGTCAAATACTGCATGATTGAGTTTCTCCTGCAACGCAGGCAAATGTTCTCGACAAAGTGGCGCATAATCCTTCTCAAGTTGGGTCATCTGCCGCTCATCCGCTAACGTAAAATCTGGCACGCCATGCCTTACAAATACAATGTCCATATTGTGGTGCTCGTCCTTGTTAAATTACTATTGAGAAATTGGAGTCAGTTTTAGATAGGAGTGCACTTCTCCATTTTTGTATTCAATCGCAGAGTGGATGGAAGGTTCACGATTTCCCACAACAGAGAGCTCATAAGTGTTTTCACCTTTGTAGATCGTGATATGAAGAACACCAGCCTCAAGCTCCCAGTGTCCTTTGGTGTGAAGGCGTCCAAACAAGGTGTATTCATCAAGTGAACCATCCGCATGCAAGTGCACCTCTGTGATGTAGCCACCCGTGCAGCTCTTAATCCAGCAACGGTCGCTCACCTCCTCCAAGCGTACTTCTCTTTTGCTTGCCTTCCATTTTGAGAAACGTTCAGACTCCGCAAAAGACGCTTCGATATCGGAATGTTCTTTGATAGGCGCACCTTCCAGCTCGCGAAAGCAAAGCTGAATCCAATTAGTTATTTGCATGGAATGTCCTTAAGGTTTCAATTGCCCTTTTTACGCCTAAAAGCGGGCTGCTTAATACTGGAATGTCGACATCAGCTAATGGTGCCGCACCTGACATCGAAGCTTGTGCTAATACTATTACGTCATAATCACGAGCTTTCTGCTCTATTACCGCTTTGATCTTGTCGTAATAGCCTTGATTATCTTGGTCGAGAAAGCGTTCCCATGCACCTTCAACCACAAACGTATCTAACTGAAGGATACAATTGTCCTCACTCGACTCAAGTAACGCCAAGCTCGGCTCTATCGTTGTCGATAATGCCGCAAGTAACAACACTCTCTCATGAGTTACGGCTTGATCACCCATTGCGCGGTCGATACGCTGAACATTGATTCCCTGCTCTGTAAGCGACTCAGCAAAGCGACCAATTGAAGAACAGGTGCAAACCACCAAGTTTGCTTGCTCCGAAAGCTCGCGTACTTTGTCTTGTACTGATTGCTTCACCTTAGACTCGTCCGCCCCAGCAACCAAACGTTCCAACAAGTCAGCATCGGCAAAGTGTGCGACTTTTAAATCAGGTGCGAGCTCTGTCATCAGTTCGGAGAAAGGTTGAATGTGTACGGGTGAAGTATGCAGAAAATAAAGGTCGTATGGCTTCATGCTAAGTTATCGATTTTTAGTTCACTTCCGACAACTTAGCACAAGGCAATGGGAATTAATGCGATCAGAGTTATTGTTGTGCTTCCCAAAGGTCGAGAAAATACTTGCCATAAATCACTTCCGTTTGCATATGCATAATCAGCAGAAATGCAATCAGGACTAATACAGTGCGATTGAAATAGCGGCTAACTTTGGTACGGACTTTTATGTCGAATATACCGATGTGAATACCAACATAAGCAAAGGGGTAAACCAATAAAACAGCGAGTAACCAACCTAGGTAGCCGGATATCGCCATTTCTTCGTAGCCGATCATAATACCTCCACAATGAATACGACGGGAACGTTATTGGGGTCTGTTAATCTCTCGAGCTGATTTTTGCAGCGAAAGGTCAACAGACCCTAGTATTCATCATCTAACGGAGGCGGAATGTCAGGATTTACACAGCTGCGAGCCGTTGCCAAAAAGTCACTTAAATAAGTTACTTATCTATTTATAAAATCTTGAGAACCAAGAAAATCTTGTGCCATTTTTGGTGAAGTGGTGTGGATGAACTCGATAGGCGAACCTTTTAAGTCATCTTTCAATTTTAAATAACGCTTCCGATTCTTTCGGTAATTCTTAACCGACCACCAAATAATCGAGTCTGTACTCAAAAACGCTTTTCTAAAGCTTTCTCTATTGCCAGTTCCTTCCCAAAACTCTTCTTGAGTCCATGCCCTTTTAATAGCACGAGTTATGGAACGATAAGTGGTGATAGAACGTGAATAATCGAGCCAGATGATGGTATCGACTCTTTGCCATTTGTATGGTTGTGTTCGGCTGTAATTCCCGTCGAGTACCCAAGCGTCTTGTTGAGTTACGTCCACGACTTTATCGAAGAACGTCTCATCATCGAGTTCTTTCCAATCGGGAAGCCAGAACAACCTGTCCATTTCTATGTACGTGACACCTAATTTCATTGCGAGTTGCTTTGAAAACGTCGATTTACCGCTTGCACTGCTGCCTACTACATTGATCCTTTTCATTAAATCCTCCTAGGTGACCATACCAAATTGACAAAGAGCGACGCACTCCAACTATAGGTAAGTAGGGAAAATGCGGAGGCGAGATACTAATGATTACGCTTTCAAGTTCTAGTGTAGGTTCAATAAGATGTGAAGTTACGCGCATAAAAAAGCCTCCAGTGAAGGAGGTCTATACCCAAGTGACTTCAAGGTGCTGATTCAGAGCGTTGTCATTGATTCCCTGTTTACCGAAAGTAAGCAAGGAAAACAACGAAGCGGAATAGCAAGCTCTTTCCAAGTTGTTTGACGCAGTAATCGGGTCAATGACACGCTCCCTGAGGGCGAGTTGACTTGGCTTGTATACTTTGTTGTCGATTCTTGATTTAGACCCACTAAACCTTTAAATCGCCGCCGCGTCTACAAACCAAGTCAATCTCGCTGAACCTAGCACCTCGAGGTTACTTGGGTATACCTAAATTCATGAGCTAATTACAACTTATCCCACGCGTCTGACCAATAAACGGTTTCACCAGGTGCATAAGAAGGGTTTGAACACCAGCCCGTGTATGGCCACGGTTTACACTGATACAAGTTACCATCCGAACCTGTGACAATGTCACCTGCTTCATACGTCTTTCCAGATTCATACGGAGGGTAACTGCTGCCATCAGAAACAATCACAGAGCGTTGCGCAGTCGTAGTTTGATTAGCACTGTCCGTTACGCGGTAAACCAAGTCGTAGACACCTAGTACGTTCACATCTACGCTGCCTTCTACACGCACTTGATCAGTCAAATCACCGTCTTCTGCATCCGTCGCTTTTACGCCTGCCATTGGGTCAAAAGCGTCACCAAGCTGGATGGTCGTATCTGCGACACCTTCAAACTCAGGCACTAGGCTGTAAACAACAACCGTTCTACTTTGCTTGGTTTCATTGTTGTCGCTGTCTTTTACACTGTAAACCAAAACATATGTGCCTACCGTGTTCACATCAACTGAACCTTCGACAGTGATGCTGTTGGTTAGGTCTCCATCTTCTTTATCAGACGCAGTAACACCTGCATACGGGTCAAATGAACTACCGTGATGCACACGAACATCGATGAGGCCACTAAACACTGGTTCACCTTCACTTGGTGGTGGAGTCTGCCCGTGGATAAACGGACCGTAATCCTTCACGAATTTTTCACCGTACGCTTGGCCATTTTTATCGGTGCCCATATCCCAGTTCACCGACCATGTCATTACGCCACGAAGTGCCTGCCCTTGCGCTTTAAGTTGATCAAACGCGTCGTAAAGGTCTTGAGGGTTTTGAACAAAGCCCGTTGCAGCAGCATCAATGTTAGATGGGATACCAAACACCAGTTTGTCATGCGGGATTTTGTGGAAACCGCGTGTACCGTTCGATAGAGCGTCCGAAATGTAGTAAATAAACTCTTGTTTTAACTCATCATTGTTTTGCGCTATCCAACCCACGCCATCAACCCAAATACCGTCACCACCTTGATTGTAAAACTGAGGGTTGATCCAATCGTAGTACCCTTCTAAACCAGTAATGTAAGGAACATACTTGCCACCTTCTGTTAGATAAGGGAATTCAGGCGCCATCGTAATTAGGAAGTTCTTACCTTGTTGTTGATAATGCTCTTTTACAAGGCGAAGTGCAGCTGGAATTACGGTTTGGTTGTTCTCTGCCGTTACTGCTGACTGCTCTAGATCGATATCTAGACCATCAAAACCGAACTTATCCGTTAAACGAATAATCTGTTGTGCGAACGCTTGTTCGTCACCAGTTTTAAGTTCAACGTGAGCATCTGCGCCACCAAGAGCGATGAGAACGGCACGTCCTTGTTGGTTTAGAGCTTCAATTTGGTCAATAAATTGTTGTTCTGAAAGGCCGATATTTGGATCGAGCTTAAAGGTTGGAATACGACCTTCATTGGTATTGAATACCTTCATAAAGGAGACGTTAACCACATTGTACATAGGATCAACTTCATCCAATGTTACACACGGTGCATTACCTCCCTTGTAACCAGCGCCATCGCACCAGTTATGCCAGTAACCCACTACGACACCACCATCAGGATTTACCATCTCATTAGCGGATGCGACGTTCGCAAGACCACTCAAACCCATTGCTACTGCTAGATATAGCGCTTTTTGCTTCATCGTGTTACCTCTCATCCATTTTGTTTCATCACAACAATCATTCAGTACTTTGTATTGGCACTTAATGAATTTCGTTTGGATTATATGGCTGAGCTAAGAAAACAGATACACTTACAAAGTTATGTTTTTAATGTCTATTTTATAATTGTGATCTTAATTCACGACGCGAAATGAACCGTAAAGCTGCGCTCGCAATTAAGCGTGACGTTCTATCAAAATCCCACAAAAACGTAACCAATCTTCTTTTTTTGGAGCTCGCTCGCAACCATTTCATCAGGATTTAACCCTCTGCATATCAAAAGTTTGCACAACGTAGACATTGTGCTTTAACACCGAGCTTTATAATACGTGCTTGCAAACAGAGGTTAATTTTATGAAATTAAAAACCGTGTCAGCTTGCGCTATCTTGATTCTTCTTGCTGGATGTCAGCAAAATACTCAAGATGAAGCGGCACAACCAACAACCTCGGCAGATGTATGTAATACACAAGGAAATATGCCAGGTGGGTGGAACGAATTCGATGCTACCCCAGACGCTCAAAAGGCAATGGCCTTTGTCCTAAACAAAATGGAAACTCTCGCTTCGTTTAAACAGATCTTGTCCGTTCATGCACAAATTGTGAGTGGTGTGAACTACGCGATAGAGTTTGAATTGAATGATGGCTCAGTTTGGAACACGGTTGTTTACCGCAACCTTGATGGTGAATATGCGATTACGCAATCGCCGAAGGAAGGTCGCTTCTGCGAACAGTAAGTGCTTCGAGACAGAGAAACAAAAAGCTCCGCTACTTTACACCGTAATCTAGCGGGGCTTTTGTTTATGTACGTTTGCAGGTATTGATTAAGAATCAAATACCATCCGAGATTTCACAGAAACTGTAGAACCAAGTCGCGACGGTTCAACATCAATACGCTGCGCCATTTGCTCTTTCAGTTCAGATACGTGAGAAATCACGCCAATCATGCGACCCGTTTGTTGTAAGTCGACCAAGGTTTGAATCGCAAGATCTAAAGATTCCGGATCTAAGCTGCCAAAGCCTTCATCAATAAACAGCGTATCCAAGCGAATACCGCCACTGTAAGACTGCACAACATCAGATAGACCGAGCGCTAATGCCAACGCTGCCATGAAAGATTCACCACCTGATAACGTCGCAACATCGCGCGTTTTACCTGTGTAGCTGTCCTCTACTACCAGATCCAAGCCTCGTCCTGCCGCACCTTTAAAGCCTTCCGTTTTACGAGCCAAGATATAACGACCTTTACTCATCAGACTTAAACGCTGTGACGCTTGAATCAATACATCGTCTAATAACACACCAAGGACAAATCGGTGCAGACTGATGCGGCTACCCGTTTTACCGCTTGCAACGTCATACAAAGTGCCAAACACTTTGTATTCGTCTTCTAACTTAGTGTTCTTGTCATGTAACGTCGCGATGTCATTACGGACTTTCTCTAGACGTTCAAACAATGAGCGCGTGCTATCAAGCTGATTACGCGCTTCAACGTAATTTTGCTGATTGCTGTTTAGCTTAACGTTAAGCCCTTCTAAATCTGGTAACACCAAGTCTTTCAACGTTGAACTTAAATCTGCCAAAGTTTGTTCTAGCTTGATTTGATTCTGTTTGAACGCATCAATTTCTTGCTGCCAAATCTGCATCTCGGCTTCATCAACTTTACTTGCTAGGAATTGTGCTTCATCCTCAAATGCGCTCGTCTGCAACGCTTGCGCCCAATCAGTTTTGGCTGTGTTCAAACGCTCTAGTGCCTCATTCAACCACTGTTGATTGGTTGTCAGTTGGCTTTCAATATTGGTCTTCGCCAGCACGGCTTGTTGTAAATGATTTTGTGCAGACTCGAATGCGGTATTCAACTCCGTAATCTGTTTTTGAATCGCAACAATGTCTTGCTCAAGAACTTCAAGAGATGAGTACTTGGCATCTAACGAAGCAGACAGTTTAGCCAGTTGCTCTTGGTTCCCTTTTATCGTCGATTCATTCGCTGCCATCTGGTTTTGCAGATCATTGATCTTACCTTCCCCAGTAACACAACGCTGGTTTAACTCATTGACGCTTTGTTCCAACTGAACCAAGTTAATCGATGACAATTGCTGTAAACGTTCATTGAGCTGCTGCATGGACACTTGTAACGCGCCTAAATCCATTGATGCTTTTTGACCAAGCTCAACGGATAGCTGCTCAATCTGCTGCTTGTATTGTCCGATTGCGATATTGTGCTGCTCCAACTGATTGTTCAATTGGTTAAGCACAACTTGCCCTTCTCGCTCCGTGTTTCGAGCGTTTTGAACTTGATCCTTAGTGACCTCCTCACCAACAAATTGAGCGGGTTGAGGGTGTTCTACACTACCGCACACCGGACACATTTCACCGGCTTGTAAGCGCTGAGCCAATACAGCGGCTTGAGCATTGTGCCAACTCAATTCAAGTGTATCTGCTGAGCGTTGAAGTTCTGCGTATCGCGCTTTTGCTTGGTCAACCGAAGCTTGTTTGCTAGGCGTCGCCGCGTCCAATTTTGCCAGCTCTTGGTTTAAACCAGTTAGCTTCTGTACGTCTTGCATCAAACGTTGTTGCTGTTTTATCTCAGCCTCTACAGTGCCAATACTTGCAACATCGACTCGAGCTTGATCCAGTGACTTCTGACCTTGTTGCGCCTCTAGCGTTAACTTCTCTTTCAGAGCGATATATTTCTTGAGCGTTGCCTCAAACTCCGACTTTTGCGTCAAACCTGCGTTAATGGCTTTCTCTAGCTCTGACTTTTCAACCAACTTTCCTTTCATGCCTTCAAGTTGGTATTGCTGCTCTGTCAGTTTTGGCAATTGTGCGGCTTGTTCTTTCGCGGTTTGCAATGCGCCTTCTTTGGATTTTACCGCGTCATTTGCCACAGTAAGATCTTGAGAAAGCTTAGCCACCTTTTGCTCAAGTTCTTGCGTTTGCTTTGAGGCATTTTGTAACGTGACATAAGGCAACTCAACCTTGCTTGCCTTCTTCGCATTGTCTAACTGCAATTGACGAGATGAGACAGCATCGCTCTGTTCTAAATGTCGCTTCAATGCAATTTCGGCTTGCTCGCGCTTTTTAAACTCATTGCTCAGCGCTTCTGCTTTTTGCAGTTCCGTTTTTACCGCATTTAATTGCGCCAGAGATTCTTGCTCTTGCTTTTGTACAGATTCAAATTGAACAGATAAGGCTTCGCGCTGCTCTGTCAACTCCGCTTCTGAAGAAACACCAGCCACCTGCAGTGCGCCTC
Source organism: Vibrio sp. M260121 (assembly GCF_036533715.1). Lineage (NCBI taxonomy): Bacteria > Pseudomonadati > Pseudomonadota > Gammaproteobacteria > Vibrionales > Vibrionaceae > Vibrio > Vibrio sp. M260121. Next base: position 34,218 of record NZ_JATABF010000031.1, read on the forward strand.
GAATTTGGTTATCAAACTCGTCTTTGGCTTTGCTAATAGCACTCGCTTTGTCTTTCAGTGCGTATTCAATCTTCTTGTAGATATCCGTTTGGAATAGCTGACCAAATATCTCTTCACGCTCTTTGGACGTCGCAAGTAACAACTCTCGAAACTTACCTTGTGGCAACACCATAACTTGGCGGAACTGAGTTTCGTTCAAGCCAATAATATTGGTCACTTCTGTCTTTACTTGCGTTGTTTTGCTGGTGATGAGCTTTTCTTCGTCCGTAATCTCATACAAAGCTGCGGTATGCTTACGCACCGTCATGCCCTCACCACGCGCTTTTGGTGCTTCTTGTTCTGGTGAGCGAATCACTCGATAAGACTTGCCGTGTAAAGAGAACTCAAGTGTCACTTCAGTCAATAGCGTTGGCGCTGCCATATCGCAACGCATTTGAATGCCTTGACGCTCGTTACCCGTCGTTTCACCATAAAGAGCAAAACAAATCGCATCGAGAATCGAGGTTTTACCCGAACCAGTAGGACCATTGATAAGAAACAGAGGGTTAGTTCCCAGCTTGTCGAATTCAATCGTTTCTGTTTGAGCAAACGGACCAAAAGCCTGCATTGTCAGTTTAATGGGTTTCATGTTTGGTCCTTACTGAGCTTGCTGAGAAAGTTGTTTGATAATGTCACTGATCGCTTGATCTTGTTCTTGCGATAATTGGCCGTCTTGCGCTTCCGAAAAGAAATCTCGGAACATGTCTATCTCACTTCTCGCCAACTTCGCTTGCGCCATTTCCTGCTCGACACCAATTAACATGCCCGGTTTTTCTAGGTGCAAAACATTTGGGTAAACAGTACGTAGCTTTTCCATTGGGTTTAAGATCGCGTGCTTATCCATCAAACGTACCAACAGGTAGTCTTCGTTTTTCGGATCGGTTTTGCCCTGCTCTATTACTTGTTCAAGTTCGCCTTCAACGATTCGCATCTCATGAGGTGCGGCAAGGTCAATATGCTCTGCCGAGACAAAACCGTTTTGGTCAATTTCCACCAGCGTGAAACCTTTCTTCTGGTTTTGTTCACCAAAACTGTATTTCATCAGTGAACCAGAATAACGAATGTACTCTTCGCCTTTTTTCTGTGGCTGGTGCAAATGCCCCAACGCTACATAGTCAAAGTTGAGAAAATGCTCGTGACTGACACGGTCGGAACCGCCAATCGAAAGTGGACGCTCAGATTCAGACTCAATGGCACCATCGACAAAGCAGTGACTGACTAACACGTTGCGTTGTTCTGGTTGGAACTGCTCCGTGATTTTCTCGGCAAGTAACTTGTGTGCTTGATCGTGGGTCGAAACGGGTTCTTGGTAGGCAAAACGGACTTGCTCTGGATCGTTATAAGGCATGCCATAAAAAGCCACTCTCCCTGCGCTCTCGGTTTCAATAACAACAGGGGTAAGCATGTCTTCGAAGTTACTGATAATGTGAAGACCTGCATTTTTCATCTGTTCTGAGCCAAAACCTAGGCGCTCAGCACCATCATGGTTGCCAGAAATCAGAATCATCGGCGTATTTAGCTCACCACAGATTCGCTTCACTACTTTGTTAAGTAGTTCAATCGCAATGGTTGGTGGGACAGAACGGTCATAAATATCACCAGCAACAACCACCGCATCAACAGGGTTGTTTTCAATATATTGGATTAACTGGTCAAGAACGGCTTGCTGATCGTCAAGCAAAGAGACGTTATGAAACTGTCGGCCAAGGTGCCAATCTGAGGTATGGATAAACTTCATTCGAATTCACTTTCTGCCATCAATATGGCGCTATCTTATTATCCCCCTAGGATATCGTGAGTTCGTAAGCTTTTCATGTGGTTTGTGAAGGCTTATCAAGAATAGGATCCCCGAACTTAATTCGGGTTATCTTAAGACAAACTTCAGAGGAAGAGCGCTACTTCGCAACTTTTGCTGTGAATATCAGTAGCTCATCTATATGGAACGATAGAAATAACTGGGGAAGAATAACTTTCCCTTTTACAACCAAACAGCTTGCGAGCGAAAAATGTTCTACCGATACGTTTAAAGTAACATTGGTTAACACTCTTAATTCTATAGCTTTGTACTCTATTACTCCAACCTTTGGGACTCCATTGAGATTTTAGGCCCATCCTTTAGCTATCAGATATTTGTCAGGGATCCTAAGCCTAACCTCTTCTTCTAACTTAGCAGGGATGCTATCAATTGATTCATCAATCATAGATATCGAAAAAAGCTTAAACTGGAAGCCAGATTGCAATATAGATAAGGAGATGGTTCGTTTTTCTACAAAAGCTCGGACTACGAAGTAATTATATAAACTCATCTCGATTACCAGTTGCAAAGCAGGGATATCACTACTCTCCTTTACGACAAAATCATTCACAGCTTGCCCAAAATGACTATCGAGTATTTCGATTAGTTTATCTTCTAAAATTTCACTTTGCATAAAATACTCCATCAATTTCTTTTAGTCGTTTAAAGTTGTACACTTTTTTTAGGTAGCCCCATTCTTGCTCAAGAAATCCACCGTGTATACGAGGATCATGGGTAAATTTTATATCTTTGCCGGACTCAACTGCTTGGTCCAAAATGGGAATGTTAAATGCATCGAACATTTCATCGTCAGTCAAATTAAACCGTTCGGTTACAGTCCCCCATTCAGCACCAAGGTCAAAATACATTGCATTTTCATTTTTAGCCACAGCCACATAAGAATCTGGGCCTGGTATACTCCAGTCTTCAATTCCATCTATAACTGTGGGTCTATATTTTCCAAGAACTAAAGTGTCCGCATTGACGTTATGAACAGAACGATTTTTGACTGCAATGTATTCGTCTTCTGGGATCTTAGTCAGTATTGACTGAAGCCTTGAGTTTGGGATACTACTTTTTCCTATTGCTTTGAGCGTTGTAGCTCCACCTACTAAGGTTGTTATTATTTCAGGTGACTTTTGAACGATCGTAGCGATCAACGGAGAGTCTGTTTGTTCCAGTGCAGCATTCCCGATCCCCATCATAGTTTCTTCATATTTCGCGACATATGGAGAAATAGCTCTGCCAATCCTACCTGCACCGTCTGTCCCTGGGATATACGAGTAGTTTGTCTGTATTGATTCGATTAAATCTGCCGAGCTAGATACATCTCCTGTTGCTAATTCAATTACACCTCCCAGCCCAGCTACAATGTCAACTGTCGTGTTATACATACCGGCAGCTAATATTTCAGTAATACCGACCGCATAGTCTATACCAACCTTCTGGACAGCATGAGGAGCGATAGCCCGCATGCTATAACTTGGGTTAGTTTGGGAGAGAGTGTTACCATAATTCCCCGCCCCCATTGCGTAGTACACCGACTTCTCAGGCGAATTATCATTGTGTCCGGCAAGAACTGTCGGTGTGTCTTCTTTTGCACATAAACCCAAGGGGTCGACCCAAGAAACTGGATTTGGCGCAAATTGATAGTGGTTGGTTCCACCGAGAAGCCCTAGGGGATCGGGTTGGATAAATCGACCTATTTGAGGATCGTAGTAGCGTGCTAAGTTGTAGTGCAGACCAGTCTCAATATCGAAGTACTGCCCCTGTAAGCGAAGGTTGTTTTTAACCGTCTCGACACCAACGTGAGCAAATCCAAAGGTATCGTATGTTGCTTGCCAAACTACCTGCCCATTCGAATCCACCAAACGCTCTGGAGTTCCGATTTGATTGCATTGGAAGAAATAACACTCGCCGTTTTCAATAAGAGCAAGCGGAACAAAACTGTTTGGTTGATATAGATACCACCGATAACCCGAACGAGAATACTCACCGACTAAATGACTTCCTTGCCAAATAAATTCGGTAGTCCCAATTTCGCTGATTTTCTTCGTTCTTCGGCCTAGCGCATCGTATTCAAATTGGCATAAATGCCCTTCGCTTTCGACAACAATCAGCTGCCCTTTTGCATCGTAAGTGCAGTACTGCTCTCGTCCATGTCCTTGACTGCTAGTTCTATTTCCTAGTTCATCGTAGTCGTACCTGATACCATGGTGTTCAATAAGACGGTCATGTTTTCGCTGCGCACTTTCGTCATTAAAGTTGCCAAAACTGTCATAAACGTATGACTCTTCAGAAGTTTCCGTCTTTACTCTTTCTAATTGGCCGAGTTCATCATATTGATAATGTTGAGCTCCCTTCTCACTGTCGATGATAAGCGACAGATAATGCTGTGCGTTGAAATGGTATTTACGCTCGAAACCAGTCCATGTTTGGTGCTTCAAGCGACCTATTCCATCGAACTCTCTCCGCTCTTTTCCCGCGCTACAGGTGATTATCGATAAACGTTGTAATTCATCGTATTCAAACTTAATTGAATCTTCTCTTTCTGAGCCGTTTGAATGAATCGTTAACCCGCATACCGTGCCAAATTGGTCATGCTCATATATAACCTCTGTGCCGTCGTCATAACGTTGAGAGCGAAGTAAACCGTTATCTTGGTATTGATTGGTGAAAGAAAAGCGTCCCTGCTCTTCACTTACCAATTTTGTACCTAAATACGTATAGGAGACGTTCGAAAAACGGTTGTGCGCACGGATTAACTTGCCGCCTAAGGTGTGTAGGTAATGGTCCTCAACACCGCGATTTTTACCATGGGCTTTCACCCTAGCGATGTGACCAACTTGGTCATACTCAAAAGAGATGCGACCACTGCAATGCAAGATTTCACTTAATCTTTCAGCGCGGTCATAGGTGTAGTTTGTTTGCACTTGATCGAAGCTAGTTGTCTGACTGATCTGGCCATCTGGAGTGTATTCAAACTTGTATTGGCAACCGTCAGAACGTTCGATAGATATCAGGTTCCTTTCCGCATCGTACGAGAAGGAAAAAGAGCTTTGATCTGGTTTAACAATTTCCGTTGGTTGAGCAAAGTTCCCCCAAACAATTTGGGTTGTCCCTCTTGGCGTATGAATCAGCTTAACTCGCCCAACTGAGTCATATTGGTAGCGATGCTCTCGAGACGTGCCATCTTCTGAGCTTTGGAAGTATAGTCGTGTGAGTAAGTTGCTTTCGTTGCGCTCAAATCCGCTTATGAGGCCATGTGGGTAAGCGACTCCGTTCACTCGATCGCGCTCGTCATAGCTATAGCGAATCAAGCTTTGATCGACTTTTTTTGCTAACAGCTGATGCGAGTCATTCCACCACCATTGTGTACGAGACCCAGTATCAGCACTCGTTTCTACTTGTCTGCCATATTTATCAAATACGGCGCGTTCTTGAAGCCCGTTACTGTGTTGGTGCCTTACGAGCTGACCAAGTGCATTGAACTCTTTAAACTCGATTTCACCGTCAGGAAATTGATGCTTAATGCATTGACCAAATTCATTGTACTCAAAACCCTCTGTAGCCCCAGACGAGTGTGTTTTTTTCTCGAGCAAACCAAATGGGTTGTAGCTATGATGGGTGTATGTCTGATCTGCATTGATAGTACAAACTAATCTACCGAGTGGGTCGTACTCAAATGCCCTACATCTCGATTCAGGGCTCACACTCTCAAGCAGCTTGCCTTGTTCATTGTGTTTATAGTGCCAACAGTGTCCAAGTGAATTTCGGTATTTGGATTCGCTCCCATCAAACTCAAACGAGTAATCATAAACACTTTCATCCGCCCAATTTTTTATGCATTGCGCATCAGGCCCTCGCCCAGACCATGTAAAGTAGTGAGAAAGTCCGCTAGCTCTCGTTCGTTTAACAATTAAGTTTGTGTCATCGTATTGGTATTGTTCGATTAAACCATTTTCATTCTGAGCAGCTATCAATCGCCCATCAAAATCGAAATCATACTTGGCTAGCAAATGTTGAGTCTTTGGATTTCTAATCTCTATTAGTTGGCCTTGATGATTGTATTGAAGCTCAAGCTGGTTTTGTCGGTTGACGCATATATGGGTGATACGGTGATCTCGAGAGTATTCGAGGCTTACCGTTTTCATATGACCTAGACGGATTTCAGTGGCAACCCACTGCTCATTCTTTAAGAAAAACTTGATTTGAGCTTCATTACTTAACGTAACTAATCGATAACCGCTGTGATGATACTGGCAACTCGCACCCACATAAGTTTGGTAACTGATTCCGCCTTTGGCGACATTTGGAAATAGGATTGTGTCCCCCATTTCGTCGATGAACAGCCACCCCGTCACATTAGATTTTTCATCCAATACGTCTGTTAGCTCATATTGAAAAATATGTCTCCAACCAAAGCCAAGAGTTGTAGCAGAATCGCACAACGATGAGCGATACGTTCGTGACCAAACCAATCCATTAGGCAGTCCGACATCAGACAATGAGAGATTTTCTTCCCCTGTGACCATGGAAACAGGATCGCCTGCTTTTACATGCCTTTTGCTACTTTCTTCTTGAGGATTACTATTACTTGCGACAGTGTTGGTGCCTGAGTGAGTAGCGTTCGAGTTATTACGCTCAACCTTCGCCAGTTGGTTTATGACTTGGGAAGGTATGTTGGCTGATGGATAAAATGTGCTTGGTGCAGTCTTAGGTAACTCAACAGCAAAAAGGATTTTTTCTTGTAATCCTTGAGCAATAATTTGAAGAAGTTCAGACTTAGTTTTTGTCTGGTATTCATGTGAAAAAGTCGCACTCATGCTTGTCCATGACGCAATTTCACTGAGCTCCTCTAAATCGGAAAAATGAAAATTCTCAATAAACGCTTCTGCACTTAGAGCGGTTGCAAAGCTTTGTTCCGAGCCGGTACTGAGTCGCTGCGTGGAAAAGTAAAACGTGATTCCGTTCAAAGATGTGAGTTTGACAATCCTTTGTATATTCATTTTGTAAGTTACTCACTACCCCAGCGGTAAGTGGCGCCAACGGCATACCCACCACGCTCAATATCAAGCTGAATACCTGAATAATTTTTATCGTGTGTTTCTTTCGGCTGCAGGCAAGCACAAATCGCCTTCAATACCCCTCCACTCGCTCCCAAAGGGCCAGTCGTGGTGCCTATTAGCCGATAGGAGGTGTCTCTATTAACCCAAGGAGAAAGGAATTGAATTGAGTCCAGCCACACAGGCTCATCGCCTTCGGTTGACAACATCAATTCATCCAACTCCTGTACACACGACTTTCCGAGTTGCTTAACGACATGTGAAACCGCGGTGTTATTACTATCGAGTTGAAGATCAATTGCGATCTTATTGAATATAAGTCCCTGTTTTTGCGCGGAGCAGCGCGCGACAACTAATGAGTCGTGCTCCCCTTTAGCATCGGCAACATGTAAAGCGACAATCCATAATGGTTTAGTTTGTTTTACTGCTCGTTGGATTCGACTCAGAGCCATCAGAAAAGACGCGTTCCCATACGGATATAACGCCAAATGTTGTGGTTCTACTCGGTGAAAAACCGAAAGAAGCAGCGTTGTAACACGTTGAAGCTCAACCTTGTCGGATAGCTTTGGTAACAGAAGATAAACTTGTCCTTCGATGCCGCATTCAGACAGCGCTTTCGAATAGTGAGTTAATCTGTCATAGACAGGTAGGACTGAGCTTTCCCTGGCTTGTGGAATCAGTTCGTTTTTTTCTGATGGCCTTAGCGTATTGTTTGCCAATTGCTCTACAGAAAAGGCTTGATCGCCCAGCATACAAAGTTGGGATTGAAAAAATAGCGCCATTTACCCACCAATTAATATTGCTGAGTTACCGGCAACAATTTTACCGCCATGCGCGGTGGAGTCTCCCAGCCTAGCCGCAGGTTTTCCGTTGATTTTGACGCTCGAAGACCCAGATGAAATAGTGTCTGGAGGCCCCACACAAGATAGCTTGTCCCCCTGACGCGCAGCCGGAATACCTGAAATCTTCACGTTTGGAGAACCGACAACAACAGGACCACCTACATGAGGGACTTTGTTTGTTTTTTTGGGGCACACATGGTGACTCCCCAATACCGCGGCTGGTTTACCCATATCTGCTCACCTTTAGTTAAGAGAAATTTGACCAGCTTTAAGTGCTATGGCTGAACCATTAATAGAGATCTTGTTGCCTTTAATGTTGATCTCCCCAGAACTAGACATTTGTATCGACGCCCCTCCTACCTTTATTTCAATGCTCTTACCCGCTTTAACGACAAGAGCTTCACCGATATCAACCCCTTGGTTCTTGCCTACTTTCTGACTCGCGTTATTACCGACCTCTTGCATAAAATCATTGGTAATCCTTTCACTTTTATTGTTCTCTACAGCAATATCGGCATTGTCTTCCACCACCATTTGAAAGAGTTTCTCAGCATGCAAATACACATGTTCTTCGCCGGGTTTGTCTTCAAAACGTAGCTCGTTGAACTTGTCACTGCCTTTTTGTACTGAACGGGACTTATAGCCGCTTTGGGAAGCTTGGGCAGGTAATTGATAAGGTGTTAGCTGGGTAGCGTTATAAAGAGCCCCAGTTACGATTGGCTGATCTGGGTCTCCATTTACAAAATCGACGATAACTTCTTGTCCGACTCTTGGATGGAATACACTCCCCCAGCCATTGCCAGCACTGGCTTGAGCGACTCGAATCCAACATGAACTGTTCGCATCATATTGACCTTCACGATCCCAGTGGAACTGCACTTTGATTCGACCAAATTTATCTACGTAGATTTCGCCATCTTTGTTTCCTGTCACAATTGCGGTTTGCAAACCTCTAATCTGCGGTTTAAACCTCCGCATTTTTGGGCGCAGAATGGTGTTTGAGTCAACGCAATGAAACGAAACCCTCACACCTTGTGACGACGTACCGCCCTGTCCCGTTTGGTTAAATACCGCAGCAGAAAGCGCGACAGAAGAAAGGACATATTCTTTTCCTACTCGAGTCTTATCCTCATGTTTTTTAAATTTAAAAAGCTTGCCAACAGAAAATGTCCTGCAGCTTGATTCACCACTGCATTGATAAACGTCTTGCTGAAGTGATTCAATTGCGTGTGTATTTCGCAACACAAACTCATCGTCAGTTTCAGCTTCAGCTAAGTATTCGTAGTGCTCACTATTTGGCACCGAAAACAGTTGTGCAGATCCACTAGTAAGATTCTGTGGTGGTGATAAAGGCTTGAGCATATTAAAGCCGGACTTGTGTGCGGCTTTTGTCGTCAGTATTTGCGTTTCATTCCAAGAGTAAATATGGCTTGCTTGACCTGTTCCCGTCGTATGTTCGACAAGAAACTCTGAACCAGGTATGTAAAAGTTAAGATCATCAAACAATTCCAGTATGTGTGCTGAATTTGTATGTGAGAAGCAGTAAGCAATCCCTTCTTCAGACAGAAGTCGTTCAACAAATGCCAGATCAGATTCTTCATATTGAACTTTATAAGTATATTTAGAGTACGACTTGGTAAGCTTTAGGCTAAAGCTTACGTCATGCTCAGATAATACTTCCGACACAATTTCTTTAATGTCTTTGTTTTGAAAAATACGGGAGTGGACTCGATAATCGGCAAAGCGAACTTTAGGCTCTATAAGTAAATCGATATTTCGATAGTTTTCACCTTGATGAGCTGTGGTCACCCGAGATCCTGTTAACTTAGCTCGTGAGACAACACCATGAAAGTAACGGGGTTGAAAGCTAACACTTGGATCATTGTCCATAGCGATAACAACCTCTTGCCCAATAATATTATTGAGCTCTTCGTGTTGCCCGTTGAAATAAGCTTGTGCATGTAATGAAAAAAGATCTGATACTTTTTCCTTATATTCAAATGAATTTAGAATAATGGCATCTGTACCAAATGGTGTAGAAATACGAATAAAGTTATTTTTCTGTGTCGCTTTTTTCATTAGATACTTCTTTATAAAATAGCGGGAAGCGTTGACTTCCCGCAATTCAATTACATTTGTTGACCTTTCACACCGCTGTAGCCATATACTAATGGTGCAGATGTGTTGTTCTTATCGTCAGTTGGTGTCACTGTCATCATCATTTCAGTGTATGAAATAGTGATAGTTTCAATTGGGCGGTCATCTTGAATTGACACTGAGTAGTTTGAAATCATTGCATCTGTAAGCTCGATTTTCATGATTTCTTCCACTTTCTCACCTTGCTTGGTGATGTGGAATACAGCTGGTTTACCTTTACCAATGGTCGCTTCTTTAAAAAGATCCGGTGACGCGCGGTCTTGAAGCTTAGTGATTGTCAGGTCGTATAGACGTGTTGCACTTGCTTCACGGTCCATAGCAGTACCAGTGAATGATGAAATTTCACGACCAACACTCCAATCTACAGATAGTAGTGTAATTAGATCCTTGTACTGCTCAGCAGTTGCTTCACCTTTAATATCTGCATATTTAAGATACGTGTTAGACTGCATGCTAATCTCCTATAGCATTATTAATGACATATTGCTTAATGTTTTAATTATCTATTCTATTTTGATAATTAATGATTGATGTATCAAAAACTTTATTTTAAATACGCTCTTTTATATCTTTAATTAAGAATTTAATTAAGCGCTATTTCTGATCAAAAATGTTTATTATGAAGCGACTCTCAAATAATTTTTACTTTAGAAAAACTGTTAAATAAGTGAGACACTCAATGAATTAACAGAACCTTCGACATTAATTATTTCAAATGTCTTACCATTAAGAATGGCGTTCAATATTTCATGAGAAACTTTCGGTAATAGCGTATTTTCAATGGTTGTTTGCACGACCCTTGCCCCACTCCCAGACTCGTTACTGCTATCCACTATGTCGGTTACAAGATCGTCATCAAAATGCAGTTCAGCCGAATAGTGTTTTTCAATTCTGTCTGACACCTTTTTCAGCTTGAGGCGTGTAATTTGTGTCAATACTTCTTTATCCAAAGGCACATAAGGAAGGACATTCACTCTTCCTAAAAAGGCGGGCTTAAAGTCGTTTAGTAAGTCATCATGTAGTGAGTCTTTTAATGTACTTGGATCAGGAGCAAGTTCTGGGTCATCGAACAGTGACATGGTGGTATCCGTCCCTGTATTCGCTGTCATGATAATAATCGTATTTTTGAAATCGATATCTCTGCCTTCGCCGTCCTTAATTATCCCTTTATCAAAGACTTGGTAGAAAATGTCTTGAACTCCTGGGTGCGCTTTTTCCATTTCATCCAGCAGTATTACACTATACGGCTTACGTCTGACGGCTTCGGTTAATACACCACCTTCACCATAACCCACGTATCCTGGAGGAGAACCTAGCAACAATGAGACCTTGTGTTCTTCTTTGAACTCCGACATGTTGATTGTCGTAACGTTGTCCTCACTACCATACACTTTTTCCGCAATCGCTAACGCAGATTCCGTTTTACCCACACCACTTGGACCAGTTAATAGGAACACACCGTTTGGCTTGGATTCATCAGTCAATTGCGCACTCGCCGTTTTGATCACCTCAGACATGACTTCTAGCGCGTGGTCTTGACCAACAACCCTCTCGATTAAACTCTCTTTTAGGTTTAGAACAGCTTTTATTTCATCATCTTGCAGTTTACCTAGTGGAATCCCAGTCCAGTCTGATATGACTTCAGCAATCAAAGCCTCGCTAACATGGGAAAACACTAAAGGCTGCGCACTCGCGTTTAAGTCGCTTTCGATTTCCATTAATTTTTTCTTATCTTCACTTAATGGTTCTAGAGCAATTTTTTCGCGTAACGCTATCGCTTGTTCAACCCACGCTTGTTCTTTGTTCCATTGCAACTCCAAGTCAGAGACCTGAGTAGATAACTCATCAATATCTCGTCTTATGCGCTGGACTGATTCAGTATTCTCCGAGCCAAATTGAAACTCTTTCTCAAGCTGCTTTAACTCGTCTTGTTTAAGTTGAACAGATTTCCTTTTGCTATCGAGCAACCCCGGAATGGCATTTTGGCTCAAGGCTACGCGGGAACATGCGGTATCTAAAACGGAAACGGCTTTGTCTGGCAACTGCCTTCCATTTATGTAACGCGAGGAGAGCTGTACAGCGGCTTCTAAAGCATCGCTGGTGATGTAAACACCATGGTGTTCAGCCATAACACTCAATAGTCCACGTAACATGTTTACGGCAACCGCTGGCGTTGGCTCTTCCACTTTAACGACTTGAAATCGTCTTGTCAGGGCTGCGTCTTTCTCAAAGTATTTTTTGTATTCCGCCCAGGTCGTTGCTGCTATCGTTCGCAGCTCACCTCTTGCCAGAGCGGGTTTGAGAATGTTCGCAGCGTCACCTTGACCGGCTTGCCCGCCACCACCAATCAAACCATGCGCTTCATCAATGAAAAGGATGATTGGCGTGGAAGACTCGTTAACCTCTTTAATTACGTTTTTTAACCGATTTTCGAATTCGCCTTTCATGCCCGCTCCTGCTTGAAGCAGAGCCATATCAAGAGACTTAATTGAAACGCCTTCTAGCGCTGGAGGGACATCTCCTTCGACGATCTTTTGAGCCAGTCCTTCGACAACCGCTGTTTTACCGACCCCAGCTTCACCCGTCAGAATTGGGTTGTTTTGACGCCTTCTAAGCAAAATATCAATCATTAGACGGATTTCATTCTCTCGTCCAACTACTGGATCAATCTTCCCTGCCTTTGCTTGTTCAGTGAGATCCACGGTGAACTGATCCAACGCCGCGTGCGACCCTTTAGTTCCAGTAACGCCAGCTTGATGTGGTGAACTCCCCTCTGAAAATCCAAGGAGTGCACTTGCCTCTACTTTGTCTAGCTCTGTGCTGACTTGGTTCATCACGTTCGCCAAGCTTTCATCTGACAAATAAGCACTTAGCAGATGGATACAATCAAGATCCGTTGCTTGAAACTCAATCGTCGAGACCATCATGGCGTTTTGCATCACAGAAACTGTATGCGCTGAAAGTCCCGGAACTGACTCACAACCTGTTTTATACTTTTCTAATTGAGATAGTAGCTGTGATTCAACTACCTGCGCGTCGACATTAAATTTATCGAAAACTTCAGCATAGATTTGATTGGGATTTTGGACAATGGTGAGTAACCAATGCGTCATTTCAATACTATGGTGAGTACGCGAACTGGCCATAGCGGCTGCTTGCTCAAGTGTTTCTCGTGCAACAGGTGATAACCTTTCGACCAACGCTGAAAGTGAGAGTAAAGCCATTTTGATTCCCTTAAATGGTAATTGTTATTTTTCGATCTTTGGTTCGTTTATGTTTTGCCAAAACGGTTCCTATCCCTAATTGACCAGAACCTTTAACAAGACGAACTTGAGGTAAATGTTTATGACGTGTCGTGAGCTTCCAATTAATGCGCTTATGCTTGCCAACATAGTCCTGCACAACTGACTTTATGGTTGCTAAGCTCGATTTATTTGGCAGTAATTGCTCAACCTGTAATGTGTTCGTCGGAAACAGCTCAATCGTAATTCCTGCATTGATATTCCATGCCTTGGCACCGATAGAAGCTCCTCGCCCTAATTGAGCATACTGCCCTTCAGGCGATGATCCTCCAGCTAGCTTAGTTTGCTCATCTTGCGATACACTCATCCACTGCCCCTGAAGCTCGTGTAATTTAGCTTCACAGTCTGTGAGGTGCTCAATTAAGTCTTTTAGCGCACCTTTACCGCGACCTTTCTGCGCAAACAATCCTGCATAGTAATTGTTCAGGTGCTTTTCGTGCCCAGTTACCGCTTCAAGACTGCTCAATAGAGGTGCTCGATTGCCCTTATTGTGCTCACGTGCTTGCACCGCAAATTGACTTAGCTGCCAACTTCGGTAGTACAGTGACAACAAGCGATGATTGAAAATGTTATAGAAATCGACCATTGCACCATCACCAGCCTTTTCACGACCGATGGCCAATTCACTGTAGTAGCTTGGTAAAACACCTTGCTCACCCGTTAAGCCAAGCAAGTTCGTTTCTAGGAAAACTTTATGCTCAGAAAGTGTCGCATTAACCAGTTGTGCATTCTCATAACCCAATGAGGCGTTTACTTTTAACTCAAGCTTCTCTTTCTTGGGTAACTCATCCGAGCCTAGTTGAGCTTGCGAACGAAGTAACGCTTGCTCGATTAGGTGAATCGCTTCGAACAACGGTCGCTTTTTCAGCTGAATTAAGAATTCTTCTGGTTTCATAACAAAGCTTTGTTTCCGATCAGTGCTGGCCACCGATGAAATAACTGGCCTGTCGATTTAAGTTTTACCTCTAACTGCGTAAAAATGTTTACTTCCGCAAACTGAGAGAAGTACACCGACAAAACGCAACCTAAAAGGAAGACTTGCTCTTTAGATATCATTTGATCAGAGACGGTCAATATGAGCTTTACACCATGAGCAAATCCAACTTTACCTTTTTCGTTGACCCTTCCCGTTGTTTGCTGATACTCGAAATTTACGAGAGCATCGATCAGCGATTTCGTTTCCGCTGTACCTGTAAACGCATACAAGTTGAGTAATTGCTTGAGCGTAGAGAGTCCATCCTCATCGGTAAAATGAGTCAGGGTAAGCAGTTTGGTTAGTTGCCAACGCGTGCTCTCATCCATTTCCGGCCTCACCGTTTCTGACAAAGAAACAAGGCATCGAAGCTCAGCAAAATTGTCATTGACACTCGGTAGCGAGACCTCTGGCAGGCCGCCACCAAAAGGCAGTTTCTGCGGTAAGTTTCGATTGCAACATTCCGCCTGTACGTACATCAGCCAGTTTTCACGACTTTCAGGAGCAAATAATCGGTGCTTTTTATCCACGAATGAAATGTAGCTTTCTCGGCCCGGTTCATCGAACCCACCTGCCCAATTCTTATCCTCTCGCCTCATGACCCAAAAAATCTCGCTTTTGTTCATGTAATGAGTGTGTTCACCGGCAAAATAACTGGGCAAGTTCTCGTATGTTTTATTCCAATTCCTAAGCGTGACATTCGAAATAGACACCACTTCGTTGCTCTCTGCTTCTTGGTATTGTGGAGACAGTTGGTATTCGTACTCGGCTGGCTCTAGTCGCTTTGGCTCCATTGTTGTTTTGAACAGATTGATGATGGGAACACAACCTAATAACACACTGTCTTTGTCAACTTGCTTTGGGAGCCAGTCATCATTGCAGTCAAAGTAAAAGTTGAGTTCCAACTCCTCGTTAATACCTAGCTTTTCAAGATTTAAGTCAACGACATCAAAGAACATAAACTTCTCGGGGAAGTGTAAATATTCCACCAACATCCTCGAAGAAGAAAAGCTTCGCTTGCTGTAGGGCACGACTTGTTGACTATCGATAAAACCGACAGCTTGGCAGTGACGTGGAGTGTACGAAGCCTGCTCACAACCATTCACCGAGACAGAGATCCCGATTAGGCTTTGGAACAATAGCTGATATAACCGCTGAGTAAGCTGTGCTTGGCCATTGAGGTAGAATCTGAGCGTCTCGACGCCAATCTCACTTAATGCAGACTCACCATCATTAGCATTGATCTTTACCTTAAGTACAGATTTAGACGAACGCTCCCAAGGAGAACCAATCGGCTGTATCGGGGCATTTTCAAAGGTTCCTGCCGATATATCGAAGGGATACATTCTTGTCTCATAACACGTTCTGAATTCACATTCTTTGTAACCCGGCGCGCCAACCATCACCTTTTCCCCCTTAGAAACATCAAAGGGAGCAGAGGTCGACTCATTACATTTCATTTTAATGATCGACATTGAAGGGATTGGCGCATGAAAATCCGGATGCAACTGCCCCATCAAAGATTCCGTAAACTGCGGATAACTGTTATCGAGACTTTGACGTATACGAGCTGTCATGAAAGCGCAGCCTTCAAGAAGCCTCTCCACATGAGGGTCATCGACTTGCTCTTCACTGATCCCCAATCGAGAAGCAATTTTGGGGTACTGCTCGCCAAACTCTTGCCCTTTATGGCGTAAGTAAGCTAACTCTCGGTTGTAATACTTAATAAACTCGTCACTCATTTCATTCTGCTCAACTTCATGCCTAAACTCACGGGTTCTACTTCTGAGTTAAATGTCACTTCGTGTGTGTTATTGCCAATCAGACAAGTCGCGCTGATCTTTAGTCTCAAGGTTCTGTCTACTGCGCTCTTTTCATCTAGAATGCTAACGTTCGGGCTTTCTAGGCGAGGCTCAAACTCTAAAATCGCATCACGAACGATTTCACACAGTTGATCTTGCCCCTGCTTGCTGCTGTATGGCATAGACGAAAAGTCAGGTAATCCATAATTTAAAATTGAGGACTTTACTTCTCTGAGATCATCCGAAATTTCCGTCCAACCGATACGGCTGTTCAGCATGGACTCCAAGTCTCTTAGAAGATTGTCGACCAATGCTTGCTGACCCAACGGAAAATCCTTGTCTTCTCTAAGATGTGGATCGTTATCGATAAGCTTGTCGAGTAAAGAAGCGACCAATGGCATAAAAACCTCTATGCCAATGCCTTGCTTTCTGACAAGGTGTCCAGCTCAAAGATAGGCAGTGCTTTATCACCGACAAGCCAACATTTTTGACCTAGGCCGACAAACAGTTCACTTTCACCTAATTGCCTCCAATCTGTTTCTCGGCCAAGTTTTTGCGCGTCGGTAATGGAATCAATGTAAGTCAGAGGCATATGCCCCTCACCTTCACCCAAGCCTTCAATGTCAAACTCAACAGGTCGCCAGATGTGTTCAAGCATCGAGCTCGCTTGTTTTATGTCTAGATGCTTAATGTTTTTGATCGGCACCAGAAAGTAGTTACCTGCCGTCGAGAAAAGTTCGATGTATCCGGATAAACGATCGTCAATATCTCTCACATCCTCAAACTCTCGAGTTCCTTGTAGGAAACGCTTTTGCTCTCGCATATTTTCCAGTGACTGAGCGAGTTCATAGCCATGGTCAAACTCTTCATTTTTGATGGCTAAATTAAGGTCTACAACAAGCTCGTTGGCCTGCTGATCAAATTCAATAAACTGTGCAGTGGCAGCCCCACCTGTAAAGTCTTTTCGCGCTTGTGCCGCTTTCACCATATGGCGTAACTGACTCGCACCAGATAAATATTCAGGGAACAATTTTATCGACTGTATGAGCTGATCGTCAGCACGTTCAAAATCACCGTCAATGCACAACAGTTCAATAAAAGAACTGCGTAACGCTGCATCTTTTGGTGAAGCTTTAATGTCTTCGATAATCAGTGTTATAGCCTGTTGTAAGTTGCCCTCAGAAAGCGCATTTTTCCATGTTTTCATTGTCTTCCCTTACACCACTTGTTCTGGTGATAATTCCGTAATAAGTTTGACTGCCGATACCATCTGGTCGAGTTGAAAATGAGGCCGTAAATGAACCACCGAATAATAGTGTCCGGGGGAATCACGTTTTTCTTTAACGCTGATGTTTGCCTCATTTAAAGGGTACTTTGCCCTCAGTTCATCCGAAGCTTCGTCAGAGGCTGTTGTGTATTGATGAAGCCACTTTTGGAAGTCTCGTTGGATTGAATCTGCATCTTGATAACCACCGATTTTGTCTCGTCCCATGACCTTTATGTAATGGGCTATTCGTGAAACACAAAGCGTGTATTGCAGCATCGAGGTCAACTTGGCGTTCATAGAGATATGCTGCTCTTCGAACTGTCTTGGCTTATAAATGGACACGCTGGATGTCATCCCCACCATGTAGGTCTCTGCAACCGGTGACATGGTGATAAATCCACAATCCGATATTTCTTTTTCTTTGCGCTCTGAAACTTTTAAGTTCAAAGGACTTCTATCGCGGGTATTTTTGCTAGTGAAATGCACTGAACTTCGCGTGGGCGCTAAAATTGTTCCTTGTGTGTAATCGCCTTGCTTAACACCCCTCATGTGAGTAAACCAGCCATGTTCTTGATACGTTCGAATTGCAATCGCAGCGAAACAAAAAGCGGCACTTCCCCACTGCAATTCGCGCTCAGAATCATTGATAGCCTCTTCGAAATCAAACCCTTCTATACGAGAACCGTCTCTGGTATAAGGCAAGCGAAATAACACGTTTGGTGCAGCAATACCGATGAATTTCGCATCTTCCGATTCTCGTAACTTTTGCCATTTTATGTACTCAACTTGTTCAAACTGAGCGCCAATATCTGTGGTCGATGACAGCTCTGAAAATCGATTAACACCAAACACACTTGGCTGCGCAGACAGAATGAATGGACTGAATGCCGCTGCCGCAGTTTGCGCAACCTTACTTAACACAGTTAAATCTCGATCAAAGTGATTTTTCGCTGGGTCATGTCTTAGTTCGTAATCACCGATCACCACCCCAAAAGGCTCACCACCCGGCATGCCATATTCATTCTGATACAACAATTTAAACAGCGCAGATTGATCAAACTCGATGGCTTTCAGTGCATCTTTGCTGACCTCATCCCATGTTGCCGAAAGCACTTTTATCTTCACAGGTTCACTGGATTGGCTGGCAGTTTGCTCACACAGATAGCGAACACCTAACCATGATTTTTCCAATGCTTGAAACACTTGATGATGAATAATCTCATTCAATTGCTCTTCCAATATTTGGTCAATCTGATCGATGGCCATCAACACGCTATATCGAAAATCATCAACAGTTGAACTTTTTGTTCCTTCTAGCCAAATTTTTGCCGAATGTATTGAATCTACTGACTCGACAAACTGGGTAACCCAGTGACTATCAAGTTCCGCACACCCAAGTGGACTGAACTCGTGTTTCAGTTCACTTGGGTCTAAGAAATTCAATGTCATATCGTTAGCCATTCCAAATCGTCACTTTTAATACTCAATCTCTATCCCCAAGCGTGGAAGGAGTGGTTGACCCAAAGGCCAACCACCTATTACTTAGCCACCCGATTGAGGGATCTTTGCGACCAAGCGTAATGACGTGGTCAACTCTTCCATTTGGAGCCAAGGCTTCAACCATGCCACAGCATTGTAGGAACCTGGCGCACCCGGAATTTCTTTCACCTGAACACGAGCATCGGCAAGCGGGTATTTCGCACGGATTTCTTGACCACCACCTTCTGAGGCATTCACGTAGCTTAAGATCCAACGGTTTAGCCACGACTCCACGTCTTCAGCTTCCATAAAGCTACCAATCTTATCGCGCGCCATGACCTTCAAGTAATGAGCAAAACGTGACGTTGCCATCATGTAAGGTAAGCGTGCTGAAATGGCCGCATTCGCAGTCGCATCAGGAGAATCGTGATTGGCTGGTTTTTGGCAGGTTTGTGCACCAAAGAAAACCGCGTAGTTGGTATTCTTATAGTGGCACAAAGGAAGGAAACCAAGTTTACCTAGTTCCGCTTCACGTCGGTCCGTAATGCCAATTTCTGTCGGGCATTTCATATCTGGGTCGCCGTCATCACTCATGAAGAAGTGCGTCGGTAGGTTATCTACTCGGCCACCACCTTCTGCGCCACGAATAGCGGTGCAGAAGCCATATTTCGAGAATGCATCGGTAAGCTTAGCACCCAGCACATAAGAAGAGTTCATCCAACAGTAATCATTATGTTCAGCATTCGTTGCAATACCCGACACTGAGTCAACGTCAAACTCTTCAAAGCCAAACTCTTCCACCGGCGAAGTTGCTTGTCCATAAGGCAAACGCGCCAATACTTTTGGCATGGTTAAGCTTACAAAACGAGAATCTGCGCTTTCACGGAAAGAACGCCATTGAGCATATTCCAGTGATTCGAAAACTTTGTCCAAATCGCGAGGTTTAGAAAGCTCTGTCCACTCATCAAAACCAAACAATGCAGGTGAAGCCGCAGATAAGAATGGAGAGAAACCTGACGCGGCCACATTCGACATTAAACGAAGTGATTCAATGTCTTCTGGGTGGTTAGTAAATTCATAATCACCAATCAGTGCACCATATGGCTCACCACCGGCACTGCCGAATTCCGACTCATAAACTTTTTTGAATATCTGGCTTTGGTCAAACTCAACCGCTTTACTCAAATCTTTATGAAGCTCTTTCTTCGTCATGCTGATCATGCGAATTTTCAGTGTCGAACTGGTATCTGAGTTCATGACTAAGTAGTTCAAACCACGCCAAGATCCTTCAAGTTTTTGCAGTTCTGGATGGTGCATGACTTCGGACAGCTGTTCAGAAATCTGACGATCGAGTAAGTTGATCGCTTCACGGAAAGTCACGGTTAGGTTCTTATTCCACGAGACCGTGCCTTTCATTGCTTCTTCAGTTAACGTCTTAATCAGCTCTTCAGCACGTGAAGCTTCTGTTTGCTTAGTTGCGCCAATCGCTTGCTCTAGAAAAGAGGAAGTCTGCTCACCAACGGTAGGATCAAGCTGCTTTTCAATTTGCGTCGTCATCACTTCACTCCCTCTGGATTGTCCGTCGGGTGAGCGTCACCTAGTTTCAGCTCGCCTGCTAGCTTGGTTAAGTTATCCGTGTTGTTTAAGACATCTTCTAGAATATTTTCCAACTCTTCTGAACGATCCACCTTTGTCATTAGGTCACGTAGCTTATTGCGTGTTTCCATTAACTGGCGCAGTGGGTCAACTTGATTCACGATCGCTGCTGGCTCAAAGTCCTGCATCGATTTGAAGCTCAGATCAACTTCAAATTGTGAGTCATCTTTCGCGAGTTTGTTGGCAACCTTAAACTTCACTGACGGGTTCATTTTCTTAAGAACGTCATCGAAGTTATCTCTGTCGATCTGAATAAAGCGACGGTCTTTGAGTGGCTTCAGCGCTTCCGTATTTTGTCCTGCGAAATCGCCCATTACACCAACAACAAAAGGAAGCTCTTTTTTCAGCGTTGTTCCTTCAGTTTCAACATCATAGGTAATGTGAACACGAGGCTTCCTTACTCGTGACAGTTTCGAGTGGATACTCGTCATACCGTTCTCCCTTTCTTAATTTTCATTTTGTTCTGCTATGCCAACTAAACGGAAATAGCTTCTCTTTGCATCTCCGTCGGAGATCAATTCCGCCAGTAATTCCGGCAGAGGCATTCCACACCAACGAATGATTTGTTCGATGGAGTAAGAAACTGGTGAATGAGGCTCACTTTCTCTAAAGAAGTCTGCCACCTTTTGTAACTGCTCAATCGCCTGTTCCCGCGATTGCATGTTTGTCATCAATAAAGCGCCGTTTTGCCCCTGTAGAATTGCGGCTTCCTCATCCTCAGTCGGATCGAGCTGAATAACTTCAGTCACCTCTGATGGAGCTTGAAAACGAACGCCCAATAGATGCTTTAATGCCGAATGTATTGAATCTAGTTTTTTGGAAATGTATGAGCTCGGTGTAACGTCTCCAACCGCATCATCAAGCTTTTGACTAAATTGGCTAAACGCAACCATCGCAAACTCAAGGTCAGAGATAAGTTCACGATAGAACTCATCAGATGTAGATTTCACCGTGTCGTTAATCTTGGACATTTCAACAGCACCCTGCTCAACCTTGTAGCGGCGCTTGTCTTCATCAAGTCTCTCTAACTCAATCGCTTGCTGATATTCCCAAAAGGCGTACGGTTGCTCTACACCCATGTCAGTCAGGGGAATAGATGCTAAAGGAAAAATTAACGTTCCTTCACTATCGATGCCATTTAGGCCAATAATGGAAGAGATACGCGTCTCCATACCGTCTTCATCAGGCATTGGATACAGTTGTTCCCAAAAATTGTCGATGAAGTTTGAGGCAATTTCATAGCCAACTCCCATGCCACGAAATCCATAAAGACGCGTGAGGGCTTCAATTAACCATGCAACAAATTCTAAGTCTTTTGATTGGCGAGAAAGAATATCCGGAACCTCGTCAATAAAGACACGCCACAAGTTAGTGTGCGTTAATATGCTCTCTTCTTCGATAATCGCATTGCGCTCAGCATTGCGTGCCGCCATTCGACTGTCTTTTAAACGGTAGTATGCTGATTGAGGTGACACGTCTTCACGCGGATCTACACCTGTTGGGCGCTCTTCTGATACTGGTAATAGAACCGGCTCCAACCAATCGAATACCCTGCTAGAGTCAGATACACTTTTGGGATCAACCATTCGCCTTGCTCCTCAAGAATACTGGGATAGTGGCATCGTCTTGTGCTCGTCCGTCTAGCTCGCTTCTCTCACAACAGGCTTTGATCAAAGCGCACGTGACATTGTCACTCGCACCTCTCACTAATGCAGAATGCATCAAAGCTAAACCCGCCTGATTAACCGAGTCTGCATAAAGTGTCTTGTGCATCTCATCGTTGGTGAGTTCTTTTGATAATCCATCACTGCACAAAAGAAATTGGTCACCGTCTGCAAGCTGGCCTGATACTTGGTCTATCGTGACAACTTCGTCCACACCAATCGCTCGAGTAATGACATTAGCCAATGGATGTGACTCTGCATCCTCAAAAGCCAATAGACCTTGCTCAACCAAATCCATGACTTGGCTGTGATCTCTGGTTTTTTGGGAAAAGCGACCTTCTCTGAGTTGATAGATGCGGCTGTCTCCTACCCATAGACAGTGGAAGTAGCCATCTTGCATAAACAATAAGACAAGAGTCGTTCCCATAGTTTTGCCCTCTAAGTGGGCTTGTGCGTAATCAAAAATCTCTTTGTTTGCTTGCTGGACAACCGTTCTTAGTTCATCGATATTCGTTGTTTTATTGTCTTTGATATGGCGAGCGATGCGATCCACTAACATTTGACTCGCAATATCCCCCGCACTGTGTCCACCCATTCCATCCGCTACAACCCAAAGCCCAGCTTCAGACATCTCAAGTAAGGCGTCTTCGTTATAAGGTCGTACTTTTCCTGGGTGCGTCTTAGCAAAAGTAAAGTAATTCCAATTCATTATTCGCTTCCTACCAGTTCCACTTTTGCCAATTGCCGTCTAGCATTGCTGAATATTGTCCTATCGAGGGCAAACCAGATGTCACCAACATGCACGGTTCGACGTTGTCCGAACCGGCTGTCCACCAAAAGCAAGGCGTTTTGTAGTCCTTACCAATCATTCGATTCAAGAGGCTGTTCACTGATAGCTGCGACGAGCGCTGATAAATGACGGACAGTTCACTTTCATAAACCATCGTTGGAACTTGGCTTACGCCAGCTTCTTCGGTTGGTAGATTGTCAGAGTCTGTCAGCCCTTGTGCCCATGCATCGAAAACAAATTCATCACTCAATACGGCAACTGCAAGGTTTTGGCTATGCTGTGTCCAGTCACTCTGTTGCCAGTAGTTCACCGCAGGTCCCTGTACTGCGCGCGCCACCGTAAAAAAGAAATAGCGACCTGACGAATCCACGCTCGGAATGACACTGCCGATATAAGTGGCGTCTTCCATGTAAGAAACATCAAGCGCAAAATGCCAGATAGGAGCAGTCAAAAAATACTCACTCCAATCTTCACCCAGTTGCTCACGGCTAACGGCGATCACCGCTTGCTGCCAGTCGTGCCAACGACCAGTAAATTCTTGGGACAAACCGTCTTTAACGAAATCC
Organism: Vibrio sp. M260121; assembly: GCF_036533715.1. Lineage (NCBI taxonomy): Bacteria > Pseudomonadati > Pseudomonadota > Gammaproteobacteria > Vibrionales > Vibrionaceae > Vibrio > Vibrio sp. M260121. The sequence continues at coordinate 57,616 of NZ_JATABF010000031.1, forward strand.
CCTTTAGCCGGCATTTTCCCTATGTATCCCCAAGAAGAAGTTAAAGCGTTTGTGGACATCGGAACCTCTCCATTTCATTTGACCAGAATGGGTTTACCGTGCTCGAAGGGATCAGCTCCAGCTGAACTTTATTACCATTGAGATCAATCATCACGATGTTGTCTTTTCGTGACTCCGGACGCGCTTTAAGCGATTGGTCTAGCAATCTAAAGATGCCCCATTCACCTTCATATGTATGAGCAATTTCTCGCTTTGATTCCGGCGGCGTAAATACGATTCGAGTTTGATCTTGACCTGCTGGCCAACTTAACGATTTAGCACGTGCTGGACCATGTTTATAAACGAGGTCTTGTTCACCTAACTCCAATACAAAGCGAGTGATATGTTGGTCTAGATAGACTGGCTTCATTCCAAACTCTACTCTCAGCGAGTTATCAGATTCAAAGAACGTTTGTCTAATGCGCTTTGCTTGTTGAAACACCGCTAATGTTTCTGGTCTCACACCGATTTCTTTCTCAAGTTTCCAGCGTCTAGAGGAGGTGTCCACAAATGGTTCGAGATACTCTTTAAAGAAAGAGTCCATCGTTCCACCATAGCCGAAGAAACGTTTAAAATCTTTAAGTCGCACTTCCTTGGCCGCATTTGAAACAAAAGGATAACGTCCCGCGATAGAACGACGATACGGCTTTACTACTTGCGTTTGCCAAAGCTGGTTTAGGTGATCTTTAGAACCACTCTCAGCAAATTTCACTGACTCTTGAGACAACTCACCTAACCATTGATTAAATGGCTTTGGTAGCAACTCTCGCGCCCGCTCAAAAGAAGCAGCTACATCTTGGGTAACCGTTCCATCCAGAATACTCTTGTAAGCAATCTTTTGATTGTTCCCTGAGCTTGATAGATCAGACAAGTAAGAACGCAGATTAACCATTGCTTGCTGAATGTCGTCAAAATCTTGCTCATCCAAACGTAGAATTTCAGTAAAGTGTTGCTCCACTTCTTTCCCGGGCAAGGCTACGTTAAATGCATTTTCCTCAGGTAAATACAGATCGAGCTTGTCAGCCGTATTTGAAAACTTCACCTTTGCTACATTTCCCGCAACCTCAGAGGCGGCTTTTTGGTTTTCTGACAAAACCACTTTCGTTAAGCCCACTTCTTTTTGAATCGCACGCAGTAGTGATTCAATTGGCCTTTCGACACCAGATAGCACCCTCGCCTGAGCGGAAGCCAACTCTAAACTTGGCGCCTGTTTAAGCTGGATGTCTTCAATCAGGTTTTTCCACTCATTGATATAATCCTGGTAATAGCGCTCTTGTACACCTCGAATAGCGTTTGCATGGTCAATTTCATGCGCTTTTAAATCGTCCCCATAGACCCAGTTTTCCTCCATCAAACTTTTTACCGTGCGGTTAATTTGAATTTGAAAAATGCTATGGAATCCGTTGTAAGTGTAAAAACCGGAAATACCTTGCGATAGTGGCTTACCACTGTTTCGTTCGAACTGCTCTAAGCCCTTAGGTCCCAGAACGTCAGTCAACCTAAATGAAGGCACATGACTTTTCGCAAACTGCAACTTCATACGTTGGTAAGCACGTTCCGGCAAAGACATTTGCGTTAAGACTTCTCGAGCCTTCGCTACCGATGATTCGTCGTAAGAAAGCCCTCGCTCATTGCTGTCCAGCAAGTTTCGAGTGTGCGTCATTAAGCGCTCTCTTAGCATCTCATTAAGTACACCTGGGTAATGACGTTCATAGTAGAAACCAAACCAACTCAGAACTTCCTCTTGCTGATATTTATTTGGGTTAAACAGCATCAAATAAGTTTTGAGTGTTTCGTATAGATATTGACGATGCTCTTGGTTTCCTTCCATTTCAGAGACAAGACTCTGGAGCACCATTGGGGCAAAGTGCTTATTTAACGTAGAGGTATAAGCATTGTTCGCCGCTTGAGAGACCTTATCCCCTTGATACAGGCCAAATTTTTTGATCGCCGTTTCGTCTTCATAATCGCTTTGTTTTCCGAGCGGTAACATCATGATGCGATCAAGCGTTTCTATTGCACTGATAATATCTGAATCAAAGTCCAAGCTATCCGCGCCTATCATTGCGTTGATATGGTCAGTCTGCTTATTGGTTTGATTAATAAGGTTCACGTTCCACTGGTAACTTGTGAACCAAACGCCCGTGGCACCTGCCAGTGCTACTGCACATCCGATATAAACGCCTCGATGAAGCCAACTAGACTGTTTTTGATAATGACGATTCACCGTACCAAGCAATTGCTCTTTGAAAATCACTCGATCAAATAGGTTTTTGACAAAGTAACTATCAGAACTTCGATTGTTCATTGATAGCCCAAGCTTGCCAAGTCCCAACCCACTTGTGGATTCATTCATTAAACGGCTAACAGGGATCCCTTCTTGAACCGAACTCACCATAAACACACCACGGATGAGAGTCGGTTCTTCAAAGCTGTTTTGAGCAAAAATATCGGTTAGAAACTCATCTAAGTTTGCCTGTAGTACACGCAGCTGTTTCGGAAACTCGAAGATAAGCGCACGCTTATCAAGATCATCTTCAGTTTCAAGGATCCTCAACATTCGAGCATCAAGACGTTCTAATAGGTGATGAAACTCTTTATTAAAAAGAGAAATAACGCCTTTCTCATCCTCGCAATCTTGAGGGAACATAAAACCAAAGAGATCGTCTCGCTCTTCTTTACTCAAGTCAGAAAAAAACTCATTAAACCCCGCGACGAGATCCATCTTAGTAAGCAGTACGTAGATTGGAAATTGCATGCCTAATTGATTTTTCAACTCTTGTAAACGAGCCTTAATTGCTCTTGCGTGCAAGCTGCGCTCAGTGCGAGTCTGCGACATCATGCTGGCCAAACTCACCGTCACGATAGCGCCATTGATTGGTCTCTGAGTTCGGTATTTTTTAAGTAGTCCAAGGAACCCATGCCAAGCTTTTGAGTCGACCTTTTCCTGACTGTCTTGCGTGGTGTAGCGCCCTGCAGTATCAATTAGCACCGCTTTGTTCGCGAACCACCAATCGCAATGTCGAGTGCCACCAACCCCAGCGACCGAATCTGTACCCATTGACTCAGCCAAAGGAAACTCCAAGCCAGACTGCTTGAGAACCGTTGTTTTACCCGTACCAGGAGGACCAATCAAAACGTACCAAGGCAATTCATAAAGGCTGCGTTTTCCTTTATGCGTTTTAGTCACGACTTTAATTGCCTGTTCAATCCTATCTTGCAAGACATTTATTTCAGAGGCGGCTTCTTTATCCGATTGAGAGTCAACTTCTAACAAAGTCTGAATACTCTCGTCTTCTTTGACTTTTTGCTTGTGTTGTTTCGTAAGATTGAAGATCCCCCAAACGAAAACCAACACTAAAATACTGACGAGACGTTGAAAATCCGTCTTTAACGGTTCATAACCTGCGACGGTAATTAGGGGCCCAACAGCCCATATAAAGATTGAACAAGCTGCGACACCAACTAAGCCGATAAACCAGCGTTGAGTAAAGATTTTGCCTACTTCTCGGATACTCATTTATCTCACTTTCCTTAGTTCGCAACCATTAGATCAATTTCGATTCGGCGATTAAGCGCTCGGTTCTCGTCGTTAGTGTTATCGACCAACGGCCTCGCATCCCCTAACCCCTCAGGCAACACACGTCCTTCTAACGCACTATTTGCGATTAACTGCTCAGACATCGCGGTGGCTCTAGCCAGAGAGAGGTGCCAGTTAGAAGGATATTTGCTGGTAAAAATTGGCTTGTCATCGGTATGTCCTGCGACCAAGATTTTCCCTTCTGTCGCCTCTAATGTTCGAGCCAATTTGGATATCACGGGCTGAATGTATTCAACAACCTCGGCACTTCCAGACTCAAAGAGATCTTGAGCTTTGATGGAGATTCGAACTCGATCTGGAAGCGCGTCTACCGTGACTAAACCTTTACTTATTTCTGTCGCGAGATACATGGAAATACGTTCAGCAATATCGGTAACTTGAGAATCAGTTTGAGCCGTTGACTCGACTTGTGCCGGAGCGATCAAGTTGATTAAGTTGGTAAAGGTTTGGTTGGAGGCTTTGTTGAGGTCATAACTAAAGTACATAAAAATACACACCAACAAAGCAAGTGTGACCGAGCAAACAACCCATAAAGGCGCTCGTTCAGAGATTTGCGCACCATTAAGAAGACGGGCTTCAACATTATCATTCAAGCCTTGTTGCAGACCTCGGCCATGATTCTTGAGCGTCACCATCACCTGCTTTCTCAAACGACGATGCGCTTCGAGTCCGTTCTTCTCTAGTCGATATTGACCAACAAAGCCCAAGGACAAGCAGACATACATTAATTCAAGAAGATCTAAATGAGACTCAGGAGAAGACATACACTTCTCAAGGCGTTGATAAAATGCCTCACCACCTTGGCTGCTCGAATAAAACGACGTTAATAATGAATCGTGGCTCCAAGCAGATTGGCTACCCCAATTTGTATTCAATACCGCTTCATCAATAGCACAACACAAACAGTAACGTGCCGTATCTATCGTTTCTAAGTTAATGTTTTTCTGACGTAGTCGATTCTCGTAATCTCTTAATTTCTGCGCTAACGTTTCTTTTAAAAAGAACACATCAGAGTGCGTCGCCGTTGCTCTTATCTGACCAATGATAGAAAGGATGCCATTAGCTTCCGCCAGTATTGGGTTAGTGCCAAAGGCGACTACCGTGTCATTGTTCACAACCTCGGTGCTTTTTGAAATCACCACAGTACTGTCTGCCGATTGTGGCTGAGATACTTTAGCGCTTACTGGCCTTCCGCCTGGCGTTGGCTTAATAATTGTCTGTTCCATAGTGACGTCACCCGTTATTGGTTAATGCTCCAAAGCTCAATATCTGCATTCGGAAATTGGCCAGATAACTGTAGAGCGATGCCTCCACTCTCTTTTAGCCTATTCCAGAAAGGCCCTTTTTTGATGACTTCAAAATAGACGTACCCGGTTTGATAAGGAATCTGCCTCGGAACGACATTGAGTGGCGCAACATTGATGCCATTAATCTGGTTGTTAATGAGGTCACGAATTTGTTCTGCTGGCCCAAACTTAAGTTGCGCTGGTACCAATCGTCTAATCTCTTCGGTGCTCGTATCAGCTTTAACAGCTAATACGAACTGACTGGAATCAAGTAGTCGCTTGTCTGGCAATGGAGTGACGTGTATGCCGAGTTGGCGAGCTTCTAACGGTAACTTATTAGCAGTCTGGTCGAGTACAACGCTTAAGTATTGGCTTAACACTTGGTTAAGTTCCTGAACAACAGGAGTCAGGTTTATATGATCATAATCAGACAACTCAGGGGGACGCTTCGTTTTACTAGAAAATGTTGAGAGTTCGCCGACGTAGCCCTTCAATAAAGTAATAAGCTCGAGCGGATGAATTTGATCTAATTTTCCTAGGTGCTTAAAAACCATCTCATATCGGTTTAGCATTTGTAGCATGATGAAATCCACCGCTGATGCAGAAGCCATCTTTCCTTGAAGCAGACGTTGAGAGACGACATCAGCACGAATCTTAGTCATTGCAGAAACGTTTTTAAGACAGCTCATCATGGCTTGATCATTAAGCGCATTTAGGTTCGGTGGCGTGAATTCATCATCCAAGATAACGACACCTTCACTTGTTACCTCTTTAATTTTTAGAATGGGCAATTCAACAAAACCAGAAAGCTTTTCATTGTTCGCTTTCAACGCCATGTTCAATGATGCGACTTGAATACACTCTTCGTCTTGACCTGTCTGAACATCAATAACATCAATATCTTTCAACAAATATCGCGACACCAAGCCTTCGCTAACATCAGCGACCATTTTCTCTTTCAAGCTCTTCGCCGGCACGGTTAGCTTTACGAGCGTGTCTTGCGTACCTTTTTCAATGCTCAAAGGGCTGAGCTCAGCGCTCGTATTCTGTAGTTGGACGACCGTCATATCAGGCAGAATTGCGTCTATACTCTCAACTTCCACCAGCCCTTCTTTAAGGCTGTTTGAGTTAACACGGACTTTGTAAACGCCCCAATTATAGGGGTGTTGAAAGCGATTTAGCCCCTTGAATTCTTGTTCTATCGCACGTTCGCTTTGTTGAAAATGTTGAGGACGTAAAAACATCCCCTCACACCATGCTGTGCGGGAGTAATGTGTCATGGTTTTATCGCCAATCAAGATTAGTTAACGAACAAAGACAAATCGTCTAGTTGAATTTGGTAGGTGTTGTACCCGGTTTGATCAACCTTAATCACCTGTCGCCAATTTGAGTTTTCTATATCTCGAAAAGCCGCAACTAAGCCGAGATATTTCGTTTTAGCGGACATACTTGCGTGATAAACCTCTTCTTGGCCAGGCGTTAGCGATATCTCATACTTGTTAACTAAATCTGGCCCCAAAACCGTGTCGTAGTTTTCATATATTGAAAAGAAATCTTGGCTTTCAAACACCGTCGAAGAAGTGAGCTCAAACACATAAATAACGACTGGAGAAGGTCTGCCATTTGAATCAGGGTTAATGTTGTGTTTTGCAGCTAGCTCTAAATCAGCGTAAGGGGCAACCACAAGGTTTGCAGCGGAGCAGCCCGTAAGCAGTGCAGCAAAAAATAGCACTAGAGTTTTCATTATCGTTTTCATCATCATCCCTTAAATTTTAGTTTTTAACGCGCTTTCATAATGCTTTGCAAAATCTTCTAAATAAAATGGCGATTCTTTATTTATAACTTCATCTGTCAATTGATGATGAATACTTTCAAACTTTTTCCAACTGCATGCATATTTTCTCGCCGGTATTAATTTATTTAAGACACTATCATTGGACATCGCATCAGAATAAATCGTTGCTGGTTCTACTAATGACATAACACTTGATACAGTACCCTCGACACCTTTCATTAAGGCTCGCTCATGATTTTCTATATCAAAGAACGCCTCTTTTATCGCAATATCAGCTCGCATAAAACTTACCGATTGGCGATTATATAAATTATGAATTGCGTCTTCTAAACTAGCCGAGAATTTTAACGGGTTATTTTCAGATTTTCTAAACGCCGTATGATTCAAACGATTATTTTGTTTAAACTCGGCACGATTGTGTAATGTTTCCATTAAGCCTAATAGCATCAGGGAAAACGATTGACCTAACTGCTCAAACCATTGCTCACTGCCTTCATCTGGGACCATATTTGGGTTGATACCCAAACCTCTAATAAAAGCCTGTACGTTTTTCTCATCGAACTCATGTGAGATTGGAGTATGGGAAGGCAGCTTTTCTTCTTCTCGGTCATCTTGAGAGTGAGATGTAGGTGCGTCTAAAAAGTCATCCATGAGACCGATATCTAGTTGAAACTCGGAAGAAACGCTCTCTTTTAATAGATCTGAGGCATTCAAACCAAAGTTGTCGTGAGCCAAGTTTTCAATAGCAACTTTCTCACCTACTTCATTGATTTTATTAGCCTCATTTAATGAATCGTCAATGCGACGTTCTTCAAGGTTAACTTGAATTTGATAATCGCCGAGGGTCACTACATCACCATGATTCAGTGCTAATTCATTTCCTTGACCAACAGGGCTGACTGCGTTGTTTACAAAAGTGCCATTAGTGGAGAGATCTTTAATCAAGTATTTGTCACCAAACTTGATCAACTCTCCATGCTTACCTGAAATGACTCTTTCAGGGTCTGGCAACGTCCAATCGCACTGTTCTGAGCGACCAAAACTGACTTTCTCATGCTCGCCTGTCGCGTCAAAAATGAATTCGTTGTCTATCTCTGGTGTGAACTTATGAAAGCTCGTAATGGTTAAAACCAACGTCATGTAAACCTCGCCAAAGGAACTGCTTAATATATAAATTTAGTTCTTAATAGTTAGGCGACATCTTATTAACACTAAAGTTAATAATGCCTAATCAAATAATAATTAGATTTCACGAACGGAATAATGAATTAAATTTACAGCAAAGCAATCGAGGATTATTACCCAGAACAAAATATACAACGAGGTTCAAATTTTTGACGCTAAATTTTTCATTCGTCAAAAAACCGATGTTAGCTTTACCGAGAAATCAACATTTAACTATTTTTCATTAGTTGATGAATTATATATTCACACCATCATTTTATATGGAGCCTCGTGATGGACGACCAAAGTAAAAACAATTCTATAAATAAAGATTCAAATGGTGATAAAACAAAAATTGTAAAGACTCAAAAAAGAGAAAATACAAACGACAAGATGGGTAATATAAATAATGAAGGCTCAGCCCAAAATAATAATGAGACAATTACAAAAGTGTCTCATAATCAAAACACTATTCCACCAGTGGGTAACCCTCACTCTAACTTCGAGAACAGCGCTCATAAAAAGCGTCCTGATTCTTTACTCGGTGAGACAATCAAAAACCGGTATGAAATCGAGTCTTTAATTGGTCATGGTGGTTTGTGTGATGTCTTTTTAGCGAAAGACAAGATCCTCGAATCGTCCGGTTCCGATACTCCATATGTCGCACTTAAAGTTCTCCAGAATGAGTATGCCTCGCAGCCTGAGACCGCACGCATGCTGATTCGTGAAGCACAACAAACTCAGAAGTTAAGCCACCCGAATATTATCCGCGTTTACGACTTTGGTGTTGATGGTGACATTTATTTCCTTGTTATGGAGTACGTTGATGGTGAAACTTTGGAAGGGATAATTCAACGCTCTCGACCAGACGGGTTAAGATACAACGCTGCCCTATCGATTCTTAATCAAACGCTGGACGCGTTGTCGTATGCGCATTCACTCGGCGTCGTTCATGCCGATTTAAAACCTGCCAACGTCATCCTCACGTCTGAGGGAAAAGTGAAACTGTTAGATTTTGGTGTATCAAAAACTCAGCAATTAAAACATGACCAATACGCCGCTAAGCGGAAGTCCCAAGATACAGACACACTTGGCTATACACCAAATTATGCGTCACTAGACATTTTGTCGGGTAAAGAGCCTAAATTCAGTGACGACCTTTTTGCCTTCTTCTGTATCACTTTTGAACTTTTAAGCTGCAAGCACCCTTATGGTCGAACTCCTGTAGATGAAGCGTTGAAAAAAGGTATTAAAGTGAGGAAGCCAACCAATTTACCTTTCTCAAAGTGGCGTCTATTCGCTAATGCTTTTGCAACAGGAACCGTACCTCAAGGCTTGAACTGTGTTGATATAAAAACACGACTCAATAGAAACCGTTGGCCTTTGTACTCTGGTATTGCTGCAAGTGTCGCTTTATTGGCTGGACTTGGCATGTTCTATCAACAGCAGCAGGATACGATCTCCAAACTAAACCTAGCACTGGCAGAGAAAGACCAAACCATCGAATTGGCCGAACAGTTACTCAATACATTACCAGAAGACACAAAAGCGTTAATAGACAACAAACAAGGCCTACACCCTGTGATTGAGGCAGGTTTTTTACGTCTTTATAAGCCTCATCTCCTGGGCGAGTTTGAATCGAAAATCGATGATGTACTGAATTCCGATGTCACCACTTACCCAAATTACGATCAAATTGAATCCATCTTGCAACAGGCAAAAGTTTACTACCCGGACTCACATAAGATTGAAGTGTTGGCACTGGATATTCAATCAAGTAAGCACTCAACGCTTCTATCGATTGCACGGCAGATAAACAGCCACTTAGAAAAATCCGTTTATGCTCAAGTTGAAGACGAGAAGTCGATTTATGATCTTAAGAATGAGCTGCATGAGATCCACCAAGACTACCCGTTCACACCAAGCTCTCTTGCCAGTGAAGTTTTTGGACAACACCTAAATGAAGCCCTTCAGTTAAGAGATGCCGCCGCTTTAGTGACCTTGATTAAGGTGGGCAATACATTCTTTGCTGAATCCGAAGAACACCAAGAAAACTTGGCTTTTAGCAATGCCATGAAAGATGCCGTGCTCGAAATGAAACTGTACGAAACAGCCAAAGAGAGTACTAACCCTCTAGCTTTTCCGTCTGATGCAGCAAGACTTCTCTACCAAGAAGAATTTGAAGGGTTGCACTACCGATTAAAACAAGCTCGTACGACGGTTAACCTAGATAAGCTGGTGAAAGATATTGACGCGTTCGCTGAAAACTTCCCACCTGGCTTTCAAGATATCAACGATCTACGATTTCAGACTGCAGATAAGTACCTTCAGTTTTCCGATATCTTGTTAAACAAACGTAAATCTAAGAGTGCACGTAGAGCAATGAAGAAAGCGAATGAGCTTTTAAAACGCGTAGAAACGGAAGCTGAACAGAGTTAACGCCTACAAAAGTTGATAAGGGGCATATTGCCCCTTCTTTGTCTTAACAATCACTTGCCTTTATGCAAACTGGTGACTAACTTTATTTTAGAGTGTGCCAATCCGTAAAAATAGGTAGAAGTTTGACTACAGGGAAGTTTGAAGTCGATAACATCGGTATTTTAGTCATAGATGACTGCTCCACATCCGCAACGTTGATTAAACATCAACTGGTTTCGCTCGGGGCAAAAATGTCGAACATCACATGCGTTAATAGTGCTCAGCAAGCATTGAGCGCAATAAAAACACGTTTCTATTCTTTCATCATTATCGACTATCACCTTTCGAAAAAACTCACTGGTTTAGATCTGATCAATTTAATGAGCCGCGCAAAACTAATATCCGATACCACCGCGGTACTCATGATATCAGGAGATGCGAAACAAGAGACTGTCCTAACTGCACTTTCTGGCCGTGTTAGACACCTACTCACTAAGCCTCTACAGACAAAAGCGTTGCAGACTAAAATGCTTACCGCTTTGCAAGAGCAACATCACCTTGCCGAAGTGAAACAATACTTGAGCAGAGTCGAGAAACTTTCCCTCACAGATGTCGCGCAGCTACACAAAAAATACGCGAACAGCGTTTGTGTTGAATCACTCTTAATCGATACCTTAGTGGACACGAAACAGTTTGAAGTTCTGGAGCACTTTCTTCCTTTTTGCAATGACAAAGAACACGCCAGTCGGATCTGCGCTGAGGCTTTCTTACTCCACCAGAAAGGCAAGATACGCGAGGCTGTTGAAGTTCTGGCAAATTACGTCACGCACAATCCACTGTGCTTAAGAGCGATAGATAACCTTGTTGGGCTATACGAAACGCTTGGACAGCACAATAACGCTTCAATCCTCGCTAATCGAGCATTCGAGTTAACCACTAGCAACAGCGCTAGGCTTGTCACCGTGTCCAGAATCTTATCGAAACTAGAACAGTATGATCGGCTGTATGAAGTCGGTTACCTTTATGCTTCCAATGTTTCTTCGACCGACACCCAGTGGCTTCCTGCGATGAATACCTACGTAGATTTAGTGAGTGACCATTTTAAAACACTTTCCAGTGCAAATGAGAAGAAGCGAGTGCTCAACAAACTCAATGAGTTCTGTTTACTTGCAGAGAAACAACTCAATCGGAGTCAACGAATCGATTTGGCGGCTTTTAAACACATGATGCAATGTAAATTGCTCTTACTAGAATCTCGTCCCGAGTACGCCCACCGAAAGCTCATGCAATCCCTTAGCTACTATTACGCTACGCCAAGTAAAGCCCCATCGCTTATCCTTAAACAAGCGATACCACTGATGGACTTTTTTGGTGAGTTTGCCATCAAACGCTGTTTACGAACCTTATTAGCAGCAAAAACGGGAACGACTCTAAAACCCATGACTCAAGGGAACAATAACGATGAGGCTCTTAACAAAAGATACCCGTTTTCCGCCGAGATGCGACTCAAAAAACTCTCTGATAACAGCATTGATGCCACAGATATTATATTGGACGAGAGCATTGAATTTCTTTCTCAGCGTCCTTTACCACCCAATTGGTCTAACTGGCTCAAAGATTACCTATCCGGCTCTTACTCGTCCCAGTTGCCAACTCCTTTTAACCTACAAGCCACACAGTGGAGATGAGCAATGATCAATTTCGAAGTACTCAATACTTATATGGACAACGATGTCGATATTATCTTTGCTGCTTTCTCAACCTATATGGAAGACTACGAAGATGGATTGGACCGTATTAATCAGCTTAACCAAGACCAAAATTGGCCTGAGTTGTTCCTATTGTCACACAGTTTAAAAGGCATCCTTTCAAGCTTTGGAGAGGAGTCAGCAGTATCAGCACTTAACAATATAGAGGAGCATACAAGAGATAATATCGCACCAGATAGCGGGGATCTGGCTATAGTTAATAAAGAGTTGGTTACGATAAACCAACAGATAACTGATTACTTATCCAACATGGATTAGTGACAAAACAATAAAAAATATTACGTTAATTGGAAATGCTAGGCTATGAACAACACAAATTTTAAAGAGTTGATAGATTCGCTCAAGGATCTGACGCCAACTCAAAAAAAATACTTAATAAGCCAGACGCGGCTTTCTTTAGAAGAAAGTGAAGTCCTGAAAAACAAAGACTTACTGACACCTGAAGAGCTCGAATTATTGCTTGCTGTAACAAACGCAAAATGAAAGGCCGATAGAGGGAGCTAGACGCGACCATTGCGGTTTTTCAAATTCTGAATCGGAGGGGTTAGCTGTGCTGACCCCTTTTTCATGGTATGTGCGTTAGAGTTCGATGATTGCCAACATATCCTCACCATCCTCATCCATACCAACTTCTTCAAAACCAAAGTGACTGTAGAAAGGTTTAGCGACTGGGTTAGTCGGGTTATAACAGATCTCAATCTGTTTGAGGTTCGGCGCCAGTTTTAATGCAACTCGCCCTATCCCTCTGTTTTGGTGTTTGGCATCAATCATAAAACGCCAAATAGAAACTTTATCACTTGTTTCATAAACCCACATGAAAAAACCAACAGCTTCCTCACCTAGATAGATTGCACGAACCACATGACCTTCGTTGTAGAAAGACTCCACCAGCGACCACATGTTGCATGCTACGAATTCTTCTTGTGGTTTCGTTACGTCTAAGTCGCAGACGAGTTCATAGTTTTGTTTCGTAACCTCTCTCAGAGAGACATTCATGGCATCCTTTCCTTAATCATGTCTAATTTAATTGATTTTTTGATTGAGCCCCATCCGCTTGTTGGATTTCTTCTAGCTCTTTGATATCGATTTGATCGACTTCTCGATTGAGGATTCGTTTGTACTCAACAAGAGAGCTTGCATTGATGACCGGCAAAGTTAGCCCATGAAAATCGCGCTGTACGGATTCGGCCAAATTAATATCAAGCGATACCCATTGTTGGTTTGAGGTGCTGAAAATCTTCGTCCCCGGAGTCAATCCAATTTCGATTTTCTGGTTTTCATAAATCAGTTGAAGGTATTCTAAGTCCCACCCTTCTTCACAGTAGTGTTTAAGGGGTTTACTTACAAAAGGTTGAAAGAACGGTAGAAGCGCATGTACATCCTCTTTTTCTAAATAGAGGTCAATGTCAGCAATAGGCCGAGAACCACCATGAAGGTGGGCGGCGAAACCTCCGACAATCTGGTAACGAATATCTTGCTTATCCAGTATTCCTTTCAGCCAAGACATTGCACGATACACTGATTCATTCATCCGCTGTCCTTTTGTTTCCATGAGTATGCATTCAATCCAATAACCAATCACTGTAAGTAATTTATATTAAAAATAAAAGGTTAAAGTGCCTCGCGCTTTCACTTCGATTAATGAGCCACCAAAATGATCAAATACCCCACGATTTTGATAACAGAATATTATACAAACAATAATCAATGATAATTTCATGTTTGCATGAAATGCCTTTATCTTTAGCTTCAACAACGTTGCTTGTTGAAATGCCTTTGTCACTCCGACATCGCCTCACAAGCCGAGATAAGAAGGTTAAATATGAAATTTCTTCACACTATGATCCGCGTGGCTGACCTAGATAAGTCCATCGAGTTTTACACCAAAGTTCTTGGTATGAGCGAACTTGATCGCTTCGAAAACACAGAATACCGCTACACACTTGTGTTTGTGGGTAACGCAGACCAACCAGGCAGCGCAACGATTGAACTGACTTACAACTGGGACACAGACAGTTATGACCTAGGTAATGCGTTCGGTCACATGGCATTAGGTTGTGAAGATATTTACGCCGCATGCGACAAAATCAAAGCACTTGGTGGCAATGTCACTCGTGAACCCGGTCCAATGAAAGGTGGTGAAACTCATATCGCATTCATCAAAGATCCTGACGGTTACCAAATCGAATTGATTCAAACAAGCAAATAACGAGGTTAGTCATGAAAGATACATTGTTTCAACCTGTACAACTTGGTTCTCTAACCCTTCAGAACCGTATCGTTATGCCACCAATGACTCGTTCTCGTGCAAGTCAACCTGGTAACGTCGCAAACGACATGATGGCTGAGTACTACGCACAGCGCGCATCAGCGGGTTTGATTGTTGCAGAAGGCACACAGATTTCACCTGACGGCGGAAGACCAAAAATAAAAATCCGGAAGACCAAAAATAAAAACAATATGTGCGTTTTTAAGTGAGATTTGGCGGGATTTAGTGGGATTTGGTGAGACAGAAAGGCGTCATCTGAAACCCTTCTGTTAATTCACATTATGCC